>JAJTHV010000163.1 GCA_021300095.1 Flammeovirgaceae bacterium
ATTCAATATGAAGAATTGTGACTTTAGCAAATGTGAGTTTCGGGAGAATGTAAAATTTGTTAAGTGTGATCTGACGGGGTCAAAATGGCCTTCCAATTTGACAAATGTTAAGTTTGTAGATTGCGCTGGAAAGAACCCATGAACCGAAGCAATTTCTGCTTGTTAGACTTTGATAGAGATTGACCGCATCTGCATAGCGGCCTATCTCCATATAGGCAGCGGCCAGATTGAGTTTGTTTTTGGTGTTATCGCTGAAGCGCAAGGCTTTCTCTAGTTGTTCTGTTTTATGGTTGGAGTTAACTACTTCTTTAATTGTTATCCATTGGCGCTAATCTGCATCGGGAGACTGAGGCGGGTTTTTCTAAATAATGAGACCCTTAGCACCAACTCCATTGTCCAGGATCAGAACGTATCAATCCTCAAACAACGTCTTCTGATAAACCCCGCCTTTGATTTTATTCATTAACTCCCGGATATATTCATAATGCTTTACGTACTGATTGGGAATTAAAATTATTTTCACATCCTTACTTTTTGCCAGTTGCATCTTTAGGGTGTCGGACTCAATGCGTTTTTTATTTTTAACATGCTCGGCTCCATTTACTTCAAAGATTACTTTAGGTACTTTCCCTTCAAAAACAATTCCATCAAATTCTCTTTTGTTTACAGCCGCGTTGTTAATCTCGTCCGGAAACACATCTGTTAACTTTACATTTCTTTCAAACCGCGTGCCTTGTACCGTACAGTAATGACTCATGGTTTTATAAAACTCATCTTCAAACACGGAGTTATTAGAAAAGCCAATGGTAAACCGATTGGCAGTACTTTGTGAAACTTGAGTAGTGCCATTTTTTTGAACATACTCGATCAAGGCATACAAATCATCCTCTTTTCTGGATAATATATCGACTGCCTTTTTATCGGTTACTACTACTAATTTTTCTTTCGCCCGGGTAACACCCACATTGATTAACTGACTATTATTTTTTACCCAGTCATACGTGCGAGAAGTGGTGTTTCTGGACAGCGCGGTGGAGATGATGATGGTATGATTTTCTCTGCCTTGTACTTTATGAATGGTTCCACAACTGATAGAGGACTCTATTTCTCCACGTTCTTTTGCCTCCTTTAAATAGTGACCAATAACAGCCTCCTGATTTCGGAAGGGTGTGAGGATAAAGACATCTGCTAATTTATTATCGCGGAGAAATTGTACAATTTCCTGCGCCTCTTCGATGGCTGAATTTTTTGCTTTCTGATTGACGTTGTTCACGTCAATCAACTTTACTTCCCCTAGGGTCTTGATTTTTGACAGGTTTAGTTTGTTCTCATAAAACCGCATGTTGGAATAATGAATGATTTTTGTGCCACAACGGTAATGATAACTCAAGAGGATGTCGCGGGAGATGTTGTCAATTCTTTTGTAGGTGGATAGAATGGAATTATTATAATAATCATACGGTTCGTCAATAGCAAACTGGCGCATTAACTCCTGGTTTCGGGTCTCTTCAAAAACCACAATAGGTTTTAACTGGTTGGTATCTCCAATGAGAACCATGTTTTTGCATTTGGAAATCGGAATAAGGCTGGTAGCTATATCGCACTGACCCGCCTCGTCCATGGCCAACAAATCAAACGTATAGTTTTTTCCCAGTTTGCGAGATGAAATATTGGTGGTAAGAATAATTGGAAAAACTTTCGTGAATTTCTCCAGGTTATCATCATTGGCTAACCACTTGTTGAATTCCTGTATCTGGGTTCTCTCTTCTTCTAAATTTACAATTTCAATGAGCCGACTATAGTCTTTCGTTTTTAGTCGCTTGATGCATCGTAACGACTCAAAGTAAAAAAACTGCAGGAGTTGATGGTTATCTTTTATTACTTCAAAAATATTGTTGAGGTCTTCGTTCGTCACTTCCGGTATCTGCGCTAACCTTTCATCCAGTATTCGTTTTTCCCTTTCGAGCAAGTGATTTTTTCCTTTCGACAAGAGACCGTTTACGAATTCCAGGTTCTGAGTTACGTCTAGTCTATCCTCATATTGCTTTAACCGATCGAGCAGCAACTTATTCTTCTCCTTTGACTTCTCTTTGAGGTTTGCCAGCATGGCTTCTTTGGGAACATCTTTTGTATCAAAAGCATATAACTTTTTTATTGTTTGCAATGCCTGCTTCACACAGTCATTATTACCTAGTCTGATTACCGGAAGCTGAATCTCTTTGTCGCGGTACTTGCCCAGATATAGTTTGTCTTTAATACCATCAATGGGAACATTGTTGTTGGATGAAATCAAAAGCGATTTAGCATTGACCATGCAGTTAACAATAATGTTCAAGATCGTTTGGGTTTTGCCGGTACCCGGTGGCCCTTGCACATAGGTGATGGGAAACTTGAGTGCATTGTAAACCGTGCGAAGCTGATCGATGTTCACATGGCGATCATACAATACGATGAGTGGTTCTTTTCGGTTTTTTCTATCCAGCAACGATAAATTCTGAAAGAATGCTTTTAGCGGAACCTGTAATTCTCTCTTTTGATAATGGGCATGTATCTGATCATATATTCCTGAAATGTCGATCTGCTCATACCCTAACACCACCAGTTCAGGCCGAGTGTTGGGCAATTCGCCCGTTTTGAAATTGCCGCTTAACAGTTCAATGGCTTCGGACTTATTTTTCAGATACATCGCCTCAAAATCAGCGGGACTTAGATCGCTGTAGTACGACAAGGTGTACCTGATTCGCTGAATGTAGAAGTTGGAATTGAAATGCGTTTTGCTGCTTACGTGCAACGTTTTTTTAACCGGGTCAAACGTGAGCTTTCTAAAGGCCACCACAAATTTACCCTTCGAACTCAAGTCTATGGAAAACTCAGACAGGGCAAGTTCGTAATCGTAGTGCTTTTTATAGTCATTCTGATATACCTCTTTTATAATTTGCTTTTGTTGTTCTGCGGTTAACGGATACGGATTTGTATTTTCAAATGCAGTTAGATCGAGCCCGGCAATCAGATGCGTTTTGTGGAGAAACGGGTCTTTGTTGGCTTTGTAGCACTCCAGGCAATAGTTTAAGATGGAATTATCGTAGCGGGTAACGTTATACATTTCAAGCCGCTCATCTTCTTCTAGTTTTTTGATCAGACTTTCAGATACATCGTAGTGTGAAAACCGGAGGATATCGGCTGACTGAATTCCCGACACAAAGATTTTTGCATCGAATATGGGGTCGTCTTTGGTCACATTAAACATGTTCACCCGCAGTTCATCGGTGGCAGGGATATCCAGAATGCTGATCCAGAATTGTGTATACTCGCCACGGTTATTTTTATAACCAATGTTCAGGTACTTTCCTTCCCGGATGGCTTTGCCGATCAGTATGGGGATGTTGGTGGCAAGCATTTTAATAAGTGAGAATATCCGCGTCTGTCTGTTCCGTACAATTAAATATAAAGATAATTCGCAATTCGCGAATCGCGATTTGATGGATCAATCAGGCCCGATTGGCGCTACGCGGGAAGCCATTGTCGCCACGACTGGAATGAATGCCAAGAGGTGGTATGGCGTTATCGCAACGACCTACGCAAATGTCAAGAGGTGGGAAGCAATTGTCGTAACGACTGAAACAAATGGCAAGAGAATCAAAGGACGCGTAATCCAGACATTTGATTTAGAGAAAACGGAATTAATTTCCGCGCTAGTTGGGATAAATGGTAAGCATTTGTGATATCCTACCAATTATATGCGCTAGATAGTGAAAATCAACAGACGCATTTGTTTGTGCAATCTGACTGAGATAGTTACTAATTACTTTCCATCTAATTTCAAGAGGTGGATGTTCAAGATCACTGGGGTTTGTTGATTTGAATGGAAAATTGGAGTTAACAATATGGTACATTGCCTCGCATGCTAAGGCGATTCCGCCTGAAAGATGTGAGCCAATTTCTTCTCGCGCGTGAATATTCTCTACGTCAGCATTTATTCTTTTAAATTCGGTAAGATATATTAGTAATGTTGCTATTAAGTCGGCATCCAACTCTTCCTTCCATGATTTTTCTGCTCGAGGTAATAACTTCATCTGCGCACAAAAATTCTGACTTCCTATTTGAATAGCCATTAACTCAGGAATGATTTCTGCGAGGATGTCTTTAGATATGGCATGTGAAACCTCGTGTGCTATTACCCATATTTGAGCAATGTCTACCAGGGACAAAAAAAGAGAACTACACATAGGAGGTACGTCTTTAATTTTGTCGATTTCACCTTGGTATGTTAGCATAGATGAAGACTGTCCGGTAAGATATTCACCAAGCATATTCTGAAACTCCTGACGCTGTTCGTCAAGGTTAGATTGAAGCTCAACTCTTATCTTGCCTTGATCGTGAGACCAACTTTTGATACATCTCATGTAGATCATTGCTGTGCGCCAAATTACAAGAAGTAAAGGTGCACTAATGTTTACGAGCGACCCGCGCTCACTGCATTCCGGGCAACGAAAAGGTACAATCTGAGCTGTTGCAAAATTCTCCAGATTAACAACTTTGACTTCTGAAAATGTATTAAATAGTACCCCGCAATCCTCGAATCTAGAAAGTAGTTCAATGACCCTATGGCTCATCAAAGAATCCCGCCCGTTGTATTCAGATTTGAATTCATCGTAGAGTTCTTCAGCATGCCTTACACAGCATATATTCATATTAATCTTCGGTATCGTCAATATCTATTAACCCGAGTATCTCTTTAGAAACTTTTCCGCTCGCTTTACCTTCAGCTAACGCTTTTCGTAAGTCTTCCTGTTTACCATTCCCTACTAAGTATTTTGCCTTAAAAACGTGCTTACCGAATAAACTTTTCGATAGCCTTGATAAACCAATGATTGGGATAGTGCCTTTTTCACCAACAAATTTTGTTGTGATTTGTGATTCTGATACTAGTTGTGAATCTATACCAGCATCAAACAAATCCGCGCTACCTGTGTTTACTTTAGCCTTCAGTGTTACAGATGCATTCTCTCCTCCTGAAACATATAAATGCAGGGTACGCGCTTCAATTATTGATGTAACAACATACCAATTATCCCACTTATCATTCTCTAGAAGATTTATTATTTGTTCACCTAAGTTTATTTTATTCTCAATGGCCGAGATAGAACAACCTGTAGCTGAAAACAAAACACTATTAGCTGCTCCGAACTTAATTGAGATGCCACCATTTATTTCTGGAGTATTTGGTAATGAAGTTGTTTCAAGATCGATATTGTTAATTATTGATATACTGGAGCTTGAATTAAATTTTAGGTTGCCATGCTGACCCTTTTTCACTATTCCAAGTTCAATGCCAAAGTTGCTTTCTAAATTGCCTTCATACATAAAAATATCATTGCGGAGATTGCCAAAGTCCCCAAGCCTAATGGGGTTATTTGGCGGAAAATTTGCAAAATACTGAGGGAAGTTGACATGAATAGCTTCACATACAAGGCGTGTAACATTTTCCATACATTATATTGTTTATTGGTTTTAATACTTCCTAAGTCTGTCCCATACATCTTTTCCAACTTGCTTACTCGCTACTCTCATCATTGTATCATCATTCCTCAATTTCGTGAAAATTTCTTCATTCCCTTGCATTCGATCAATGAATAAACCCTCCAACATCTTTTCAAAGAAATACATGAAGTACTGTAGTGTATTTACTCTTGCTGCTTCTTGTATATTTTCATTACCCAAAACTGTTTCTCAGCGTGAATTCTGTGCCAAAAGGATCATTTATTTGCTGGCATTTTAACTGCTAGTGGGCACCCTGCCGAGATGAAGAACCCAACAGGTTTTTTATCCTGAGATAGTGTTTGTCTTAGATATTTTGATTGGCGAATTGGATCACGATTACTCATTAGAATATTATTTAATTGTAGAGTGCATTTTATTGGATGTCATATTGGAATCTTGCTTGTATATACGTAAGTGATATAAGCGGAAAATATTTTTTACAATTTAAGGTTGAGCGTTGAACGACTATAGATCGTATCGGATAGCCTAGCCCTAGCGTCTAGTCGGGCAATTAATTTTTTGTCTCATTGTCTTTCATTTTCTATAATTGAAATTAAATACATCCTTTAGTCGTAGCGTTTAACCCTTGTTATGCGCTCATCTATAATACTCCCTTATAAAATGCAGTGCATTGCTATAATCTGATACACTATGTCGTTTGCGTCTAGGTTTAAGTGGTCTTTCGGTATTTTGCCTGGAGCTGGAGCTCCAGTAGTCTTGCACTTGTAGCAACAGTCCATCGGACAGCTGTTGGTAGTCGGTGGCCGTGCGGAATTGGTTGAGCGGGTTGATCACACAATCCAAGTCGCTGCAAAGACAAATGATCTTCTTGAGCATTACCCTACATTATTAAAATTATTGGATAAAAACCGCCTGGGGTTCTCTACGGCTATTTGATGAAACAATGTCTCGCCCAGGAATGAGCGCACGTTAATACCAAATTTACGCTCGCTAATGGCTTTGCTTACCACGTAGAAGTCGGTGCCAAACAATACACGCTCTCGTATTTTTGCGTCTATCTCCAATGTAAACTTCAATAGTGGTAGAAGTTTTTCATCTTCCAGTGTATAGCTGATATCGGCATACACATTTTCATATTTGCGCATCAGGTCGCAGATGATGGTGAACCAACTCAAGTTTTTATGCTTATCGCCTTCGGTGATGATCCAGTTGTCCAACTCAAGCGATGGCCAAGCACTGTTTCTTTTTCGGAAGAAGACATCCGACCATGCATTTTCAATGTAGTTGTTCCACTCTTCTTCACCGCCCCAATGCCCGAGGCAAATCTTCAACTTGGAATAGTCGGGAGCATCCTCGCCCCAATACGTTTTGAGTAAGTCGTGATTCAACAGGCATTCATAGTTGAGTGGGTGTGTATAAAACTGTTGAAATTCGGCTGGCTTTAGCTCAGGCAAGGTTGCGTTGAGAAACGGATGAAGCCTTTCACCTACCGTCAGTTCGTATTTAAAGTGCACCGCACCCATGATGCAGTGGGTAGTCAATGGAATATTGTTTTCAACAGCAAAGTCGTAGACGGACTTCATCCGCTTGTCGAACGGAAAATATCCGAGAGCCGGATAGAGCTTAATACCTTGATAAATTTTATCTCGCAGATAGTCCTTCAGTTTATTTTCAAAGGCGCTGCCGATAAACTCTTTTTCGACAGCCACTTCGCGGCTGTTTCTTGGTTGCAGTCGCCTTGGGTCGCAGAAAATAAATGGATAGATTAAATCTGTCCATGCCGGGTTTCTTTTTATTCCCTCGAGTTGCGTCAATTGCTTTTCGAAACGTGTGGGAGGCAAGCCGGCACCCATGTACTCCATGTCCATGGTAAGGAAGACAAACCCGGTTGTTTTCGGGTAATAAAATTGCATGGTTTTGATAATATCTTCCTGGCTTGAGCGATCACCGTACTTCACAAAGTTGAGGTAGCGTATGAACATGTCTTTATTGATTCGAAAGATGAAAGAAGCAATGGCCAGTAGTAGTTTGCCCCAGAAGCCAAGCTTGCGTGTTTCCGGTACATGCACAAACAGGTTGCGTAGCCAGCGCCTGGATAGCAGCCACGATACAGCCACATACTTGCTGATAAAATAGGCGGGCACATGATCGTAGGTGAAGCAATGCGCGTGTGTATTGAAGAAGCGGTTGTTAGCAGGTGTACTCATGGGCGCGGTTAAAAGGGGATATCATTTTTAGCAAACAGTGTAGCATTGGGTGAAGGGTGTTTTCATCTTCCTATCACAATCACGATTTCTTTTTCTTGTTCATCTATGTATTGAATGCTGGCGGTGCGGTCTACATATTGTTTTAATGTAGGGTAGCCTTCTAATACAAGTGAGAGCAAAGTGCCTAGTGTTTTAATGTGATGCGGGAAGCGCCAGAAATCTTCGATGCTGTCAAAGGCAGCAGGGATTACTTTGTTGTGTGCCAATGTAGCACGCGGATCGTTGCCGGAGGCCAAGAGCGAAAAACCATCGGCCAGTTTTGTCGCAGCTAAATAGGTATTCTTGTTTACATTGATAGTCGAGCCGAACGAGTACGGTTTAAATACGCCTTTGCCAAAATTCAATTCCGCTTCGGCTAAATCTTTATCTGCTTTTAGCAATGCATGATACGCTTTCTCTGCATGGAGTTGCGTAGTAGGATGCGGATCGTCTAGTTCGGAGAGGTATGACTTCCACAAAGCTCCATACACTTGCGTACGCAGCGCGATGTCTTTTCTTGTTTTGTAGTCGCCCCAGCGTGGCATGGATTTGCCAAGCGC
>JAJTHV010000402.1 GCA_021300095.1 Flammeovirgaceae bacterium
AGTGGCAACCTCCAAGGCGGCTACAAGTTTCTGAGCCTCCGTTCTGTGAAACGCATTACTCGATATTCTTGGACCAAACTCCCAATGCCTGACACTGTAATTGACAGATTGAACACCCTGGGCGCTGACCAACCTGCCATCCCCTCATTCAACGATCGTAGAGGCCGCCCCATTGGCGACTCTGATGTGACAGCAACAGTCGACGACGTTGTGAGACTGCCCATGGATGCCGACGCAGACGCAGCAGTGTTCGCCGATGAACCTACAGGAATGGACTCTACAACCGATGAGACCACAGGAGTGGATGACGAACCCTTCACCAATGAGTACACAGAAATCACAGAAGCATACGACGAGCCTACAGAGACCCCTGGAGTGGATGACGAACCCCAGCCCACAGAGATCCCAGGAGTGGATGACGAACCCCTCCCCAATGAACCTACAGCTGGGCCTATGTCAAACAGCCCAGACACCTTTCATGCTACCCCTGCTACCATTCCAGGAGTGCGCCGCTCCACTAGAGTCAAGTTTCAAGCCACACCAGCTTATATCCCAGGTCTCAAGGGACAAAAATACGCTACTACGACCCTATCCCAACAGCACGTTGCACACACTGATCCCCACATTTCTCTCTTTCAGAATGCAGAGCCTGCAGAACCTGACATTGTGATGGCCATCATGACCCAGCTATCCCTCAAGGCAGGGCTCAGGCGTTGGGGCGACGAAGCAAAGACAGCCGTACATTCCGAAATGAAACAAATGCACCTCAGAGACACATTCCAACCACAACATTGGAACGACCTCACTGAAACCCAAAAGAAAAGCGTTCTTGAATCCCACACGTTTCTAAAAGAAAAAAGGGATGGACAGATCAAAGGCCGCACAGTGGCTGGTGGAAATAAACAACGGGACTTCATATCAAAGGAAGACGCTAGTTCTCCAACCGTAGCAACCGAAGCGGTGATCCTGACGTGCATCGTTGATGCGGAGGAAGAGAGGGATATCGCAGTAATTGATATCCCCAACGCCTTCATCCAGACGAGAGTGGAGGACAAAAAGGATATGGCTGTGATCAGAATCAGGGGTATCCTCGTTGACATGCTAGTTGACATCGCTCCCGAGGTGTACGGACCATATGTGACCACGGACAAGAAGGGTACCAAGCAGATCCTCGTACAATGCTTAAATGCCATCTACGGAACGATGATAGCGGGTCTCCTATACTACAAGAAGTTCTGCAAGAGCCTAACGGACATTGGATTTGAATTTAACCCCTACGACCCCTGCGTCGCCAACAAGACTATTGGGGGCACCCAAATGACTATCTGCTTTCACGTCGATGACTGCAAGCTGAGCCACAAGAGTTCCAACGCAATAGACGACATGATTGCGTGGCTGAAGCAGGAGTATCAACAAATTTTCGAAGACGGTTCCGGGAGGATGACTGTCAGTCGCGGAAAGGTCCACAAGTATCTCGGAATGACCTTGGACTACTCCCAGCGCGGACATGTGAAGATCACAATGCTGAACTACATAGAAGAAATCCTATCTGCCTTTGAAGCAGCAGGTGCGATGGAAACAGGCACCAAATCAACTGCAGCCCCAGACAATCTGTTCAAAGTGGATGCTGATGCCAAAAAGCTTAACCCTTCACAAGCAAAATTATTCCACAACCTTGTAGCCAAGACCCTGTACGCTACCAAACGCGCCCGCCCAGACACGTGCACCGCGATTGCCTTTCTCACCACTAGAGTCCGAGAGCCCGACATTGACGATTGGGCCAAGCTTTCACACCTAATGAAATATCTCAGAGGCACCAAGTCCCTGCCTTTGATCCTCAGCGCCAATGGTAGCGGAATTATCAAGTGGTACGTAGATGGCTCCTTTGGAGTCCACCCCAACATGCGGGGACACACTGGTGGTGGTTTCTCAATGGGAAGAGGATTTCCTATCGTCACCTCCACCAAACAAAAGCTGAACACTCGAAGCTCCACCGAATCCGAGATTGTGGACGTGGATGATTGCATGCCCGCTATCTGTTGGACGCGATATTTCCTTGAGGCCCAGGGCTACGCCGTAGGTGATAACATCGTGCTCCAGGACAATCGCAGCGCTATCCTCCTGGAAAAAAACGGGAAAGCCTCTAGCAGCAAGCGCACAAAACACATCAACATCCGCTACTTCTTCGTCACGGATCGAATCAGTTAAAAAGAGTTAAATGTGCAGTGGTGCCCCACCGGCGACATGATTGCCGATTTTATGACAAAACCATTACAGGGAGCACTATTCAAGAAGTTCCGAGATTACATCATGGGAGTCCGGAGTGTGCCAACCGACCAGGAAACCAAGAGTTTGACCCCGCCAGAGGGCATGGCCACAGGAGTGTGTTGGGAAAAACGTATTTCTGACGTACTTCCGTTTCCCACCTCAAAAGGTACCCCAGTTTCTGACGCACTTCCGTTCCCCACCTCAAAAGCTACTCCGGTTCCCGACCTCAAAAAGGCCACCTAGGACACCTATAACGAAAGCTCACTTATTTTAATATTATCTATTACGACTACACAAGACAGTTGACTGCACTACTTGAACGTAGTTACAAAGTAGAGATTGAAAGTATCCTCAACATAATATTAAAATAAGCCGCTGCAACGGAGCAGCGTAGGTCATCGTAAATCGAACGACCGACCAGTAGCATACGACTGTGTATCGCTAATCAACAAGCCAACTATCTTTCAGCATGAGCGAGAGAGGTAGAGGAGGACGTGGAGGAGGCCGAACCACTACAGGCAGAGGTAACAGCTACAACCCTACCACCAAGACCAAGGGACTCTGTGAGGC
>JAJTHV010000269.1 GCA_021300095.1 Flammeovirgaceae bacterium
CGTCGGCTGTAATCCGTATACAACCTTAAAATGGTCTAGTTTCAATGTTTCAAAGACAACCTCAAAACTTTCAATAAAAGTAAATTGTATGAAACGCCTGATGTCAAACAAATAAAACGTCGCCTCACTCCCCTCAAGCTCTTTAAATTCTTTGTTCTTTGCCATTTCTTTATTCTTTCTCATGACTTTCTTTCACAAATTTAATATTATTAGTCTTTCTCTTGTTTTACTTCCTCCTTTATTAGTTTCACTGTCGACCTTCAGCGAGCTGTAGCTAACGACGAACTTGTACCTTGAATCCGCCCCCAATTGTTTTCATTCTCTTGCCACATGCAACTTGGTAATTCGCGAACTCCAACGACCGTATGATACATTCTCTTGGAGGCCGGCCCAAAACAATGTAATTCTTCTGGTAAGTTTACTAGAATTTTGACGTGCTCGAAAACCCGAACCCGAATAAAGAACGAACAGAAAAACCCCACACAGACACAAAAACACACATCATAGAAAATAATCGCAGGGACAACATATTCGCAACAACATATTTGCATCCGACAACACAAGTAAAGTAACACATTAAGATCAAAACAACACCATAGTACTACGATGAATACTAGTACTGTCGCTACCTCGTCCACTAGGAGACATCCTCCTCCTGCGAGAAATGCTGTAGTATGTGAGGAACAGATTGTAACAGAGGGAAAGGAGAAACTCGACGAACTCATCCTAAGGTTGCAGTTGTCGCAACCCAGTCAACCATTCGATCCATTTTCCATAATGACTGTACAACGCGACGAATCCACCGAAAAAGCGTACAAGGCGAAATGGAAGGAAATGATGAAATTCTTCTATCTGATTGGGGACTACCAGTCGGCAATGCTAGTCGATCGAGAGAAATGTCCGATTCAACCATTGCCCTTTCGCCCCGATAGTTTTGCAATGTATCTGGATTATCGTTGTGGTGAGCCGGGAGTGATCCTCAAGAAGCCCAATGGTGAAGACCTATTGGATGTGAAAGGTAATGCGATAAAAGTGATTGGGGGCTGGAACAGTCCCGCTTCCATGTACAAAATACACGCCGCAGTTCTCTTCCTACATGAAGTGGCATATCCAGACAGTTGCGGTGGTCCGTACCACAACAACTGTGTGGAATGCGAGCGTCTTAATGCAGCTTTGGGAAACCAGCTCGAAGGCGCAGACGATGTCGTGGATGAGTTCGAAGATGACGATGGTGGAGATGACAGCATCGACAATACTCGTGGCCAAGTTACTCACGCGCTTGGGTTGTTTCGCAGCTGCATTCAACATGCCAACCAACCCTTGCTTCGGACACGTGGATGTATTCTTAAGAATCCAGCAACCATCAACCATTACAACGCGTGGCTAAAGAGGATCCATCGAAAGCATGTTACCACAGGCTGTGGACAGCTCTATCCCAGTGAGGTACGGTGCCTACGTACCCATCTATTGGCGCGTGGAGATCCTGTGTCCATACAGGCGTGGGTCATGATCCTTCTTGGAATTCAGCTTTTCTTACGAGCTGATGAGCTCGTTTCGCTGACAATTCAAGATTTTATTGACAGTTATTACCCGGAGGGGAAACAAAACAAGAAGGACCCAGGCGATGGGAAGGATGCATTGACCAAATGCCAGGTCCTCCAGCCAGATTCTGTGGAGGCGTTTGCATTGGAAGTTCAAGGAAAAACGGACAAGAAGCCGGTTCGGTTGGTTGTTTTATCGAACGATGACTTTCCCGAATTTTGTCCAGTTCGACATTTGTTGTGGTACATCAAGATTTTCAATATACGTAGTGGGTTCTTGTTTCCAGCTAAGGAAGCGTTGATTGAGCAGTGGCAAGAAAACCGTCAAAATGAGTTCCATCCGAACTCTCACATTTCGTACAGCAGTTTTTTGTCCACGTACAAGAACCTTATTTGCAACATTTGCGGACGAGACCAAGAAAGTTTTCAAGGTAGGAACCCATACCAATCGAAAGACGGGGTACTTGTTCGCGGTGTGGGGCTTCATGAATGGAGTCAAATTGGGTTCCTACGAGGGATTCAGCATCCCGCACATATATATGTGCAACGTCATGAGATCGGCAAGGCACTCTACAGTTAACAATGCTAACACGTACCAACGTGATGCCAGCACGTTGTATGAGCTTATGCACCGTGAACGTCATAACACAGAGAACAAAGTTGGACCTTTCAAGTCCATCTTTCTAGAAATTGGGACACATGGTTCTGCCATTACATCTTCGACACCGTACCAGAAGCCTCTACCAGAACTTGCACGGTGGTAGTACTCGACATGTCTTGGCCTTGGGGATCGTCGCGTCGGAGACAGGCCAGTCGAACTTTTGAATCTGGCATGTAATCTTCGGCCACGCGGTCATGGCATTGATGAAATAAAGGCAAGGCTCGTTTCAAACATTCGTAATCCCAACGAAGTGAATTCGATAATGGACCTGATTAATGATGTGATGATGGAACGCAGCAGGGAGGAAATCGCTCGCATTCACCAGCAGCTTGAAGATGATAGAGCACAATCTATAGAGGCAGCACAGACCGTAGTTCAACCTGCTACAGCTACCAGAAAAGATCACTCAGGTACGATTGAGTTTTCCGAGACGAGGATGAAGAATACACTAAAAGGAAACGACCGTATTGAATTCCTTCTGGCAAGAAAGGAAGAGTTCAATGAAAAGACTGGTGGGCAGCAGATGAAACTAACACATGCAGCCAGGCGATGGTATTCCAGGCATGTTGTAAAATGTCTCGCTTGCCTACAAAACCATCTCAATGGTGACCGAGCAAAATTTCTTGACATATATGGTGAAACTTTCACAACAACAACGTGGTCCTGTAGATGTGGTCAACATCAACAGACTTAATATTATTCTTCTGGTGTTCCTACATGGAAATTGTAAGTGTTGATAGATTATTTTAACTGATAATGCTGGTTTTGACTTGGTTGACTCAATCTCAAAAGTGCTCGAAAGTGCTCGTCCAACGGAATCAATAA
>JAJTHV010000335.1 GCA_021300095.1 Flammeovirgaceae bacterium
GATACTTTATAAAATGCAGCGGCAGTACCAATAGAACCAATGCAAGCTATAACAGGAATGGAGTTAGGCATTGCTTTAGATTCAACAGTAAATGTTAATTGATGAACCGAATACAATGCCATTGATCCAAAAAATGCACCCATAAGCCGACCATATCTCTTTTTAATTCGAAACATGTTTCGAATCGCATCAATCGTGTCTTTTTTCCCATCTGATAGGCTTGGAGTGAAGCTGAATTGGTTGGACGCTCTTTGGTCAAATTTCGATAATTTAATTTGAGCTTCGGCTGAGGTTACTTGGCGGAATGTAGCTATTCCTTCCATTGAACCTCTGGCTACGCCACATTCCAAAAAATATACTTTTCCAGGCTCAATAGTGATGTAAAAAGATGCTTCGGAAACAGTAATGGCTTTAAAGGTTACCTTGCCCGGTTTGCATCTGTACGAGAATTGCTTATCCGGACCTATCGAGCCAATTACTTTATTATCATGAAAAACTTGATATGTTTTTGTTCCAATCAACTGCCCTTGGCGAAAAAAAACTACGGTAGCCAATGAGTCCTGCCCAAAAGTTGTTGACGGAGTGGTAAAAAAACTAATTCCAAAAAAAATGACCAAATAAGAAATACGCATAACCTATAAAAATTGAATGTAAAAACTTACTCATCCTCCTTAAACGAAATAACCAAACTGCTGATCACAACCAACACCACCAGCCAACCCGATGCCAGCGTTACTTTGTTACCAATCAGATATGGCTTGGGTTGAAACTTAAATTCGACTACATGCTTTCCTTGCGGAATTTTTAATGCACGCAATACATAGTTAGCGCGAAGCAAAGGAGTCTCTTTGCCATCAATGAATGCTATCCAGCCCTTTGGGTAATAGATCTCTGAAAATACTGCGAGGCCATCGGCAGAACTTTCTGTTTCATACTTTAGGTAAGGAGGCTTGAACTCAGTCAGGCGAATGCTGCTCAAACTATCGTAGGCGATACCCGCAAACAACGCAGCAGCAAACTTCGACTGATCGATGACTGCTGTTTGTTTCGTATCGATGGTTTCTGTTTTCTTCAACTCTTCGGTTGGAGAATTGACGGCTACCACTTCTTTCACAAACCAGGCCGCTCCATTCGCATTGGGATTGGGAATTACATTGGCCGCTTCGGGTCCGTACACCACGTACTTGGTGTTTAACATGTTCATCACCCCATATTTGGTAAAATCCAAACTACCCTGCTGGGCATCTTTATATAATTGTTGTGTCTCTTTCAGCAAACAAGAGTCGTACAAATCCTGGTAGCGTCTGAGTTTTGCACCGTGATACCCTCCCAACGAATAGTGCGCATATGAAGTACGAGCCTCGGACATGGCGCCCTGCAAATTATAAACGCGATAATAGGATTTGTCTTTTAAGATACGATCGTCAGCTGCGTTATTCACTACAAAAGAATTATCGCGCTTGCGCTGAAAATTGTCTTTGGTGAAATAACGTCTGTCAACCACCGATAAGTCGATTGCTACCAAAAAGATGATGATGGCATAGAAACCCCATGCGGACACTTTCTTTTCAAAGTTAAAATACAACAACAAAAACACGGGCAGAATAAACGCAAAAGCACGCCATGCATCGGCACGCAATAAACTTCTGCGGTCTTCGCTCAATGCTTTGATAAACCACACCGGCAATTGACCTTCTTCATCTTTCACAAAGCTTCCCATTCCTGCAAAAGCAATCAACACCAAACACAATCCGCCAGTCACGCCAAAGGCAATCAGAATTTTCTTCTTCGTTTCTTTGGTAATGCCGATGGTGAGCAATCGCTCTACTCCCATCATTCCCAATAATGGCATCGCAAATAGAATCATCACCAATGCAAAGCTCACCGAACGGAATTTGTTGTAGCCCGGGAAATAATCAAACATAAAATAGTTGAACGTAGCAAAGCTATCGCCCCAGCTAAGCATTAAACCCAGTGCCCCGATGGGCACCAACCACCACACATATTTTCGTTCGGCAAACAAAATTCCTATTACGAAAAGAAAGATGACAATGGCCCCGGCATAATATGAGCCTCCTGTGAAACCTTGCGGTCCCCAATAGGCTGCCGTGTAGTTTGCCAACTGATTCGCTGTTTCATTGTCACCTGAATTGCTCAATGCTTTGTAGGTAGCACTGTTCTGATCTTGTACAAAGGATTTCATGCTGGTGCCTCCGTAAAAATCAGGGATCAGAAGAGCCATGGATTCCCACACACCGTATTTGTAGGCAAATGCATATTGTTTCGACAATCCGTTTGCATCACTTGCTTCCCCTTGCGCAGCCGGTTTTACTAATTCCGACTTTCCACGAATCGAGTAATTGGTATATTCTGTGATTGCCCAGAATTGTCCGAAGAAAGTACATGCGGCTAATACAGCTGCAGGAAGCAATGCACCAATTGTTTTGAAGAAGGCAGGAATCTGTTTGCTTTGATAATGATGAATCAGTTGCTCCATTCCATATACGCCAACAATCAACACCGTGTAATACGTAATCTGTAGGTGGTTTTCACGCAAGTGAAGAGCCAGCGCTATTGCTGTAAGGCCAAACCCAAGCAAACGCTTGCCTGAAAAGGCTACGTGAATGCCCGCTATGACGAAAGGCATAAATGCAATGGCACCGATCCGGGAATTATGTCCGGCAGACAAGCCAATGATCACATACGATGATAAGCCAAATGCCAATGCTCCGGCAATCGCCAGATAAGGTCGAACACGGAATGCCAGTAACAGGATGTAATAACAGAGAAATGCAATGAAGATATTATTAATCGGATGTGGCAGAAACAAACTCATGATCTTCTTGGTCCACACCACGGGCCCATCGCTCCATTTCAGACTGACCAAATAAGCCGGCATGCCACTGAACATGTTCGATGCCCATAGACCTTCCTCGCCCGTGGCCGTGCGGTAGTCACTCAACGCCTTGCTGGCGCCTGTAAACTGTTGAATATCGGGTTGACTAATAGACTTATTATCAAAAAAAACAGGACTGAAGAAAAAGACGGTAACGAGTAGAAACACCAATATGGCGATGACATGAGGCAGAATGGCAGACCACTTAATTTTTTGCATGGAAATGGCTTTTATAGTCTGCAAATGTGCAAATTTGATTTGGTTTAATGTATACCCTCCAACCACCAAATGCCATGAATTTTCGCCTTGCTTTTTTAGCGTATATCGCTTTGCTCATCGGTTGTCAACCTCAGCGCTCTGCCAATCAACCATCTGCCGATGACATCGCTGCCATCCGATCGGTTTTAGCCAAGCAAGTAAACGCCTGGAACGAAGGGAACATTGATGCTTTCATGGAAGGTTATTGGAAATCCGATTCCCTCCTTTTCATTGGCTCGAAAATCACCTACGGGTGGGATAGTACCTTAGTCCGCTACAAGAAAAGTTATCCCGACAAGGCTACGATGGGTCAACTGCGCTTTGATATTATGCGGGTGGACTTTGTATCTACAGATAATTACCTCGTTACCGGAAGATACACCTTGCTGCGTGCCAACGACCAACCTACCGGCATCTTTACCTTATGGGTAAAGCGCGATAACAACGGAGCGTGGGTAGTTGTATATGATCATACTTCCTGATCACTGACTGCAACAAGAAAGTTTGGAGCCTAAATAGATAGATTTATAAATATTCCTTCTCTCCATGGTCAGATTAGAAATAATGTTTATGGCCCCAAATGAATTGAACAAATCAACGTCACCCGACACGGGATAATAATATTCCTGATTCATCCCATTAATCGAACCATCTGGATTTAAACCAAAAACCGAATATCCAGCATTTAAGTTGAACTTATTGATTGAATAGGTTTTTGATATGGGTGATTTGCCGGGAAAAGTATAGGTAACAATTTGCAACTTATTAAATTCTCGTCTTGATGTGGTGATCACATAAAGGTATGAATCCTCCGACCAAGGATAATCGATCGTATAGCAATAAGCGGCCTCAAATCGTTCCGCAATTCCATCAATACTCACTTCTGAATCGGGTGAATTACATGTGCCCGGCAGTGGCACCGGCACCGTAAACTGTTTTCCTCCGGTGTTGAAACTAAACAACTTAGCGGCAGAACCGTTAACATAGTTGAGCGCTATTTGTTGATTGTATTGCTTTACCCAATCATTCTGCAAAGCGGCATTGGGCACTACCCCACCGTCTTTACAAGCAATCAGCAGCAGCAAAAAATAAATTCCATTACGCAGCTTCATGGCTTCCTGTTAAAAGACGAATCCGAGACGCACTGCACTATTGTAGTTCGTGCCAATTTGAAACACGGAGCCTCCGCTAATCGTCTGGTTACTGGCTGAGCGCGGAGTAACGACAATGTCGTGCGAGCTTACTAATTGAAATCCCCATCCTACTTCCAAGCCCACATACAGTTTTTTGATGACATAATAATCCAACCCCAGAATCAGGTTGGAGCCAAACCGTGTAAATCCACGCTCGGTGCCATTCACATCCCACGCTCCGCTGATGGAACTGTTCGGCCCCTGATTTTGCTGAATGCTTCTTTTATCGGTGAACCCGGAAGCCTTTAATGCGAAGTCTACATCGAAACCAATATAGGGTGACAATCGCTCAGTGCCTTTGAAGTGCCACTCGTAGCCGGGACGAAGGTTGATATCAAACGTGTATTGCGTAACATACTCTATCAAGTTCTGATTTTTATATCCGATTGTGCCAGACAAACGCCACGCAGTGCGATCGGTGACAAACTTTCTAAATCGTAAGTAGTTGATGGAAACAGGTGATGACGAAAACGGATTAAAGTTAACCTCCAGCGTTAAATTCTTCGGATTGGGCTTGTATTCATTCAGCACCGGTGCATCTTGCGCCCAGGCCGAAAGGCCTGTCATCAGCATAAAAATGGAGAGAATTGATTTCATATTCGTATGTTTTGATAACAAAATAACTAAAAGTGAGAGTGATTCAAAAATAAATCGTGGTAATTGTAAGGTATCACTTGCTCTCATCACTCATTCAACGGTTTGTTAACGCACCAATGGATCATCCATCGTCAGTAGAACACTTCACATCCGAAATTCTCGCGCACCGCGGTATCATTCACAAGATATGCCGAATATATCGTAGGGATGCCGATGACCGCAATGATTTGTATCAGGAGATTGTGCTGAACGCGTGGCAATCGTTTGCGCGGTTTGAAGGACGCTCGAAGTTCTCTACGTGGTTATATCGGGTAGCACTGAACACGGCCTTGTACCAAACGCGTAAAGACAAATTCTTTGGCAAACTGTCGGATTTGGATTCGGCTGAAAACCAACCGGAAGAGCTATCGAACGAAGATGACTTGCGACTTTTGTATCGAGCTATTGATCAATTGGACGCGGTAGAGAAATCGATTGTACTGTTATACCTCGATGAACTGCCGTACAAAGAGATTTCAGAGATTACCGGACTCACCGAAACGAATGTGGGTGTGAAGTTGAATCGTATCAAACTAAAAATGAAAACTATCCTTGCAGCATATGGAGCTCGATGATTTGAAAAAACAGTGGGCCAAGCCCGATTGGAATCATGCGCAGGCGGGCCATGAACACGAAGCAGATGCTATTCACGCCATTCTTTCTAAATCGAAGCGTGGCATCCGCAGAATATTCTCCATTGAAATGGGTATTGGCTTGTTTATGTATGTTCTTTTCGGGGTACTGGCTTTTTGGGTGAAGGATAGCATTGCACTATTCTTGTACAAGCTGGTGGCGGTGATTACGGTCTTCGCGATTCCGATTTACTATCGTATCTATCGTTCGATTCGGTTGTTGGAAACGGCCGACTATGGAAAAGACATGAAGACTCACCTTTCGGCTTTTCTGACACACTATAAAATCACGATGGCGATTTATCAATGGGGCAGTTATGTGATGATTATCGGGGCGATGATTGTTTTTTATACCGATGAATCGTTTATGCGGCTATCGCTATCGGCTAAAGTATGGATTACTGTTTACATGATTGTGTGCATGATCATCACCAAGCCGATGGTAAAACGATTTTACGGTCGCAAAGTGAAATCGATGGAAGCGTTTGTGAATGAGTCGTAAGCTGCAAGCGGAAGGTTGGAAGCTTCAGGCAGTGGGTTGTAATTTACACGCTGTCTTTCCGAGGTACGAGGAATCTTCTCTATTCTAATCTTTACTAAAGATGCCTCGTGCCTCGGCAGGACAAGGGTAGTGACTAGCACTCGTTCTCAACACACTCTGTCATTCCGAAGTATGAGGAATCTTCTCAATTCTAATCTTACCAAAGATGCCTCGTGCCTCGGCAGGACAAGGTCTATGGAATCATTTTCCTACCAACCGCTTTACATACTTGCCGATAACATCGAATTCCAGATTTACGGCATCGCCTACTTTTAATTGGTGAAAGTTGG
Source organism: Flammeovirgaceae bacterium (assembly GCA_021300095.1). Taxonomy (GTDB): domain Bacteria; phylum Bacteroidota; class Bacteroidia; order Cytophagales; family Cyclobacteriaceae; genus ELB16-189. Next base: position 6,447 of record JAJTHV010000335.1, read on the forward strand.
TGTGCTCAAATGTGTAGGGAATGATCGCCACCCGAAAGCCATTCACTTTCGAATTGAAGCATGTAAGGCTTACGCCATTCACTGCGATGGATCCTTTCTCTACCGTTACGTTTCCGAGGGATGCATCGTATTCAAAGTCGATCAGCCAACTGCCATTCTCAACTTTGATCTTTTTACACACGCCAATCTGGTCTACATGGCCTTGCACAATGTGTCCGTCAAAGCGGCTATTCGCAACCATGCTGCGCTCAATGTTTAGGCGCGTACTCACTCTCCAATCCCGTAAGGTAGACTTGGATAATGTTTCATCGATAGCCACCACACTGTGCTGGAGCTCGCCTCTACGCTCTACGGTGAGGCACACACCGTTGTGTGATACACTCTGATCGACCTTCAATTCGTGACTGATGGGGCTGGCAATGTTAAAACGTACGTTGCTTCCCTCCTCTTGCATGGACACCACTACGCCCAGCGCCTCAATAATTCCTGTAAACATATCTATTTTTTTAATTTACTTACTGCCTCTACCTGATCGGGGCGCAGGGTAGGATAGTTAATATTCAGTTGCTCAAGATATGTTTTATATTTGCTAGGATCAAAATAAAATGGTTGCAATTTTGGTGCAAACTCTTGCATGATCTTCGTGTTGAGTTGAATAGCCGGGTTGTCCTTCTCGCCTACCAGTGGAGTGTATTGCTGATCTTTGGTCTGCTCGTTTTTGTAATAGTCCCACGCCTTCTTCAGCAACTCCGGCTTCGTCAATAAATCCACCAGCGTCATCGCTTCTGCTTTTGCACCATATACAATCCCTTTGTGCGCAATGGGTGTGGCCATGGTAATTGCGTTGGACCAATGGTGACCCGGCAGTCCCGGAATATTCGAAGGATAATTCAACACAATCGTGGGTACTGTCCACGATACATCTGCAATATCATCCGATCCCCCTCCCATCGACATCATCTGCCTTCCCATTACATTCACCATCCCAACTGAACTAGGCAAACCCATGGTGTCTAACTTCATTGCCAGTCCTTCTGTTTTGGGCGACTTCATCTCCAACTGTGTAGCCTTCGCCAGCAATTGATCTTCGGGCGACCAGCTTGGCAAGCCTACCTTCTTAATGTTGCTGTACATCACTTCGGCCATTGGCTTGTTGAAGTGACCGGGCCATGCGGAGCCTAAAATCTCATAGGTAAATTTAGTGTCTGTCATTAACGCGGCACCTTCGGCAGTCTTCACGCCTTTGTCAAACAACGCTTTGATAGCAGGGTACGTGCGCTCGCGGAAGTAATACCACACGGATGCTTTCGAAGGCACCACATTGGGTTGATCGCCCCCATCGGGGATGACATAGTGCGAGCGATGTGTTAACTCTAAGTGTTCACGTCTGTAATTCCAGCCGATGTTCATCAACTCTACGGCATCCAGTGCACTGCGTCCCCGCCAAGGGGCACCGGCCGCATGCGCAGCCTGACCTTCAAAATTAAATTTGACCGATACAAGTCCGTTATATCCATTATCGCCATACGCTACTTTCAGGTTGTCGCCCACGTGCGTAAAGATGCACGCGTCCACATCTTTGAAGTAGCCGGCACGCACATAATATGCTTTAGTACCCACCAATTCTTCGGCAATTCCGGGCCATAACAAAAGGGTGCCCGGCATCTTGTCGCGCTCCATGATTTTTTTGAGCGCGAGTGCGGATATAATATTAAGCGCTTGTCCGGAGTTGTGACCTTCGCCATGGCCGGGAGCTCCTTCTACGATGGGATCATGATACGCCACGCCCGGTTTCTGCGATGCTTTGGGAATACAGTCCACGTCCGAGCCTAATGCAATCACGGGTTTGCCGTTGCCCCACTTGGCAATCCACGCGGTGGGTACACCGGCTATACCTTTCTCAACGGTGAAGCCGTTTTTCTCGAGTAGCGTGGTGAGATAATTAAATGTTTCTTTCTCCTGAAAGCCAAGTTCGGCAAAGCTGAAAAGCATGTCGTTGATTTGCTGGCCGAGGGCTGCATTTTTTTCTACTTCGGCAGCTACTTCTGCTTTCAGTTTATCGATTTTGGCGGGCGAGAGCTGCGCCTGGCAGAGTGTATAGCTCAAGAGCCACACGAGCGTTATTTTTATTTTCATGCAGATGTTAGTTTAGGGTGTTGCAATGTAAGGAAAAGTTGAAAGTGAGAAGTTGAAAGTTGAAAGAGGGAAGTTAAAAGTTAATGGGTAAAAGTTAGTAGGCAGCACTGTTAAGTTAAAAGTTAAAAGTTATGGGCGGCAGGCAGGCTATCCGTTGCAAGTCCTCGTGGCGGCCATGATATCGCTGGCGTAAGAGGCCGCCACGGAGTTTATCCCGCCACAGGCGGGAGGCTTTCCACTTCTATCCTTGCCGCGAGGGCTTCGATAGTAGATTGCGGAGTGGCGAAACGAGCGGGTTTGACCTCACCCCGACTCGCGTGGTGTGGAGATACGTTTGGTTAGGCCCCTCTCCACAAGAGAGGGGGACGAGATGGTGCCACCAGACTGAGATTCGATCCGGTAGGTGATCAAATAGGCAACGAATCGCTGAAAATAGATGAAGTACATCCATTTTTAGGCATGTAATCTATTGACAATGTTAATGTTACACCCAAAAAATTAACTGACGGAGCCAGTTCACGAAGTTACGGAGCCAATTCACGAAGTTACAGAGCCAGTTCACGAAGTTACAGAGCCAATTCACGAAGTTACAGAGCCAGTTCACGAAGTTACGGAGCCAGTTCACGAAGTTACGGAGCCAGTTCACGAAGTTACGGAGGCAAAACACACTTCTTTAGAGCCTATACACGAGCAAA
>JAJTHV010000135.1 GCA_021300095.1 Flammeovirgaceae bacterium
GTTTGTTTAACCGATGTTGCTGCATTGTAATTGTTATTACCGGCTTGGCTGGCGGTGATTTCTACGTTCCCTCCTCCCACCGGGGTAGCATTGCCATTGGCGTCAATGGTAATTCTGCCGGGGGGTGTAGCTGTATAACTTACAGCCAAGGAGGATGTAGCCGTTGCACCTAAAGCAAAAGCAGCGCCACCTACTTCAATTGATGCAGTGATGGCGTTGAATGCAATGGTCTGCGCGGCCTTGTTCACCGTTAGTGTTTGAGTTACATCAGGTGCTGCATTGTAGTTTTGGTTGCCGGGCTGTTTGGCGGTAATGGTTACGGTGCCTGTGCCCACAATGGTGGCCATGTTTATGCCAGTCTCAAGGTCAGTCTCAAAGGTTAAAATACCGGCTGGTGTAGCGGTATATCCCACCAGCAGGCCAGAAGTTGCCGTTGCACCCAACGCAAACTTAGCATCGCCAAATGTTTTGGCCGAAAGAGCAGAGAAAGTGATAGATTGGACTGATTTATTGACGGAACAATCCTTAACATCTCCTGAAATAATCCAGCCTTTACTAATCAAGGTATTGCGTGCAGCCTCACCGTTGCAATACTTTAAGCCTCCAGCCCCCAAAGACCGCCCAGGTCCGGTTAAATTGCTCCAACCTATTAAAGTAGCATCGTAATTGGCCACATTAATATCGCTATTAGCTAGCATAAAACTTAAGTTAGCATTGTTAGGAATAACCCAGTTAGCCAATGACTGATTAAACGCTGTAGCATAAAAAAACATATAACTCATTTTGGTAACCTTGCTCACATTCCAGCTCCCGATAGGCTGATTAAACGCTGTAGTAAGATAAAACATATAACTCATGTCGGTAACATTGCTCACATTCCAATTCCCGATAGGCTGGTTAAAAGCATAAGCAGAACCAAACATATTATTCATATTGGTAACGTTGCTCACATCCCAATGCCCAATAGGCTGGTTAAAAGCAAAAGCAGAACCAAACATATAGCTCATATCGGTAACCTGGCTCAAATCTGGTGCATCGCTTGCAGGGATGGTTAGACTAGAGCAACCTTCAAATGCGCCTTTCATGTTTGCCCAGACAATTTTTCCCCATTGTTTTACCGTAAGAATTTGCGAGCCTAGATTTCGTGCAACCGAAAAATATATTCTAGGGAAGGTGCCGGTTATCTCTACGGTGTATATTTTGGCATTGTCTAGCCCGGTAATGGTTACATTGCCCGTGTTATTAGTAGAAGTATGCACGGTACTGTTGGTGGTATTGTCTATCACCTTTACTGTATAGCTGTAGGTACTTCCGGTAGCGGTGGGTATGGTAAACTTCCCTTCAACTGGTTTCCAGGTAGTAATAAATGCGTTGGGGTCTTCGCCTTCGTTCACATTTAGGATGCTGATGGTAAATTGTTGCTCAAAAAACAACCCAGCCTGGTCGGTTGTTCTAATCCGCACCGAGTAGCTGCTTTTGGTTTCAAAATCGGGGATGGCTTTAATGTTCAACTTCTTGTCGTCAATGGTGAAGGCAGAATTGTCAGTATCTCCCGTTCCGGCAGCCAGTGCGTAGGTAAAGGTATTAGCCGCATCAGGGTCGGTACTGCTTAGTGTGCCCACGGTACTATTGGCCGCTACATTTTCATTGATGGCGTTTGCAGAAAGTGCCAGATCGGTGGGGGCTTCGTTCACATTGTTGATGGAAATGGTAAACGACTTCTCAAAAGTCAAATTGTCCTGGTCGGTTGTTCTAATCCGCACCGAGTAGCTGTTCTTGGTTTCAAAATCGGGGCTGTTGGTTATTTTCAGGCTATTGCCGCTGATGCTGAAAGAAGCATTGTCCGTGCTGCCAGTACCTGATGTCAGGCTGTACGTGAATGTATTGCCATTGTCAGGATCAGTAGTGCTAAGCGTACCCACGGTAGAATTGGCAGCCACATTTTCGTTGATAGATGTAGCCGAGAGTGCTATATCTGTTGGGGCATTGTTGCCACCACCTGCATTTACGGTAATGGTAAAAGCCTTTTCAAAACTGAGACCTCCCAAATCAGTAGAGCGGATTCGTACCGAATAACTGGCTTTTGTATTTGCGTCAACAGTGATAAGCAGCTGAGCCCCGCCTGAAACCGGCAGCGGCATAATATCAAAAGAAGCATTGTCTGTGCTGCCCGTGCCAGAAACCAACGTATAGGTAAAAGTATCATTCGCATCCGGATCGGTAGTGCTTAAATTCCCCACTACGGTAAACGCACCATCACTGTTGTTGAGGGTGGTTTTGTCGAGAGCAATATTAGTGGGTGCTTGGTTACTGCCACCTCCGCCACCACCGGTTGGGAGAGCGTTTAATACGAAGCTTCCGGTAGTGCCAAGTTGAGCCGCCCATTTAATCCAAACCACAGAATTAGGGGTCAGGGTGGTTACGGTAAGTACATTGGCGCTGGTTCCTTGTGCTCGTATGGTAAGACTATTACAATCGGCACCCGTATAAACGGTCACAGCAATGTTAGCGCCCGGATCAGAACTTAATTCCAGGTTGCTCGGAGTCGAAGGCATCACAAATTGGTACCAATATTCTGCCTCTCCTGTATTATTAACAGTCTGGGTACCGTTTGCTGTGATGACTATGGCGTCTTCGCAGATATTGTTAATGGGGCCACCTCCACTAGTGCTTGTGTTAAAATCGAAGGTTCCTAAATTGAATACCGAACCACCCTTATCAAAAGAGATAAAGATGTTAGTTACGTTTGGCACACTCAGCGAGCTTGTGCCAGTGGCAATCGGACTGCCCAGATTCAAGCACAGTGTATTGTACACTTTTACCGTAACACCTGCAGGTACATTGGTTATAGCCACACTAACCCCTTGGCCGGGTGGAGGTACTTGGTAGTGATACCAATAGGCATTTTGTCCGGTATTGGTTTCCGTTTGAGTTCCCTCATTCAAGATCAGCTTGGCATTATCACAGGCAGCATTTTGGGCTGCCAGTTGCAGGGGTGTGAGGCCTACCAACAAAAAGGCAAGCACATAAATCGGTTTAATCAGTCGGGGTAGATTCATTTGAAAATTTGAATTGAATGTTCAATACAAAAGTAAGATTAGCAAGAAGTGGTATTGTGCTCCAATACCTCAATTCAATGCTCCAATACCACAATTTTAGAATGAATCAGTATTGGAAAAGAGCCAATTACATCACTTCTGAAGGAGAGTGACCGTGAATTTTCTTGTAAGCCGCAGAAAACTTTCCGGCATGTTGAAAACCAAGTTTAAGCGCAATTTCCTTCACAGTTACTTGCCTCGTTTGCATCATTTCCTTGGCGTAGGCCATCTGTTTGGCCACATAATAGCGATAGGGTGTGCAGCCATACATTCGTTTGAAGTCCGCAAGCAGTTTCGTTTCTGAAATGCCTGCTTCACTGGCCAACTTCCCCAGACTTGGGAATTGGTTAAATATGGAATCATTGATGAGATGTTCGGCTTTGGCAAGCCTGCGTTTGTCGCGTTCTGGCAATGTAACTGTATAGACTTTCAATGAGCTATTGGTTAATTCATTAACAAATGCAGACAGAAGCTCAAGCGTCTGACTTCTTAACAAAAGTAGGTCATTTACTCCGTTTTCATCTTTATCGATAATGCTATTTACCAACTTCAAATAAGTTTCCCTTTTGCCTTCCAGAAAATTGGGCAGAAAAACGGAATCTCTATCCGAATCAAAAAAATTAGTGAGTATCTGATTTTTGAAAATTCCATTGCCCGCAATGTTCTGTACCATCCAGTCGCGGCTGAAGTAAATTGTAAAAAAAATAGACTTCTGTCCTTTAAAATGAGAGTTAAGAACTTGTGCTCCGGCTTTTACCAGCATCCAAGAGCGATCCTGACTGGGTACACCATAAATCACTTTTGGAAACTTGATCTGCCGGATGTCTTTATTGATATAGAGTGTTAATGAGTGATAGTTGGATTCAATGCCAGGCTCATAATGTAATTTAAAACTCAAATTTTTCTTCGCTTCAAAATTAGAAAGGATGATCCATAGCCCCTCTTCTATTTTTTCGTAGTGCCCTTCTCCATTAATAAATATATTGTTGGTGCTGAAAATCTTTCTTTTTGGGTCATGCTTCAGAAAGCTACTAAAGCTGGCCACAATCAGTTCTGGCGAATTGGCGATATAGGGTAGCTCATAAAACCCGTCCCGGTAGGTGAATAGATGTTTTTTTACTTTATCTAACCAGCTAGAAACGATAGCTTGGATACCTAAATTCATGGGGAATTAAAATTACGTCAGTTGAGGATAACGCTGGCTACATAGCTCGTTACAGTTTAGAAATACCCGAGCTGGAACTATTCCACCGTCACACTCTTCGCCAAATTTCGCGGCTGGTCTACGTTGCAACCACGCATCACGGCAATGTGATAGGATAGAAGTTGCAATGGCACCACCGAAACCAATGGCATCAACGGCTCGAGTGTTGCAGGAACTTCAATCACAAACTCAGCCATTTTAGAAATCAGGTTATCTCCTTCGGTTACTACGGCAATGACACGTCCTTTTCTGGCTTTCACTTCCTGAATGTTGGAAACTACTTTTTCGTACGAGCTGTCTTTCGTAGCGATAAATACCACCGGCATTTCTTGATCGATCAATGCGATTGGGCCGTGTTTCATTTCAGCAGCCGGATAACCTTCTGCGTGGATGTATGAAATCTCTTTCAACTTCAGCGCTCCTTCCAGGGCAACCGGGAAATTATATCCACGACCTAAGTAAAGGAAATTCGTAGCGTCTTTAAACTCATCGGCAATCGCCTCGATTTGTTTATTCAGTTTCAATGCCTTCTCTACTTTGTTGGGAATGTTTTCCATTTCCACCAACAGCTCGTGAAACTTCTGCTCGGTAATCGTGCCTTTCTTTTGGGCTACGATCAATGCAATCATGTTGAGCACGGTCAACTGTGCAGTAAATGCTTTCGTACTTGCTACACCAATTTCAGGACCTGCGTGCGTGTAAGCTCCGGCATGCGTTGCGCGCGGAATCGAAGAGCCCACCACGTTACACACTCCAAAAATGATCGCACCTTTTGATTTCGCTAAGTCAATCGCAGCCAAGGTATCGGCTGTTTCACCGGATTGCGAAATGGCAATCAACACATCGCCTTCGCGGATCACCGGATTGCGGTAGCGGAATTCAGATGCATATTCTACTTCTACCGGGATGCGGCAAAATTCTTCAAAGAAATATTCAGCTACTAAGCCGGCATGCCACGAAGTTCCGCAGGCAACAATCAAAATACGATCGGCATTCACCAACTTATTCAAATATTCGCGCAAGCCGCCCAGAATCAACCGACCTGAATCAGAATCCAAGCGACCTCTCATACAATCTTTAATCGAACGAGGCTGCTCGAAAATTTCTTTCATCATGAAATGTTCGAACCCGCCTTTTTCAATCGCTTCTAATTCCAGGTCAACAGTTTGAACATACGGAGTCAATGGCAAATTGGCTGTGTTCTTAATGGTCAACTTTCCATCATTCACAATCGCAATCTCCTGATCATTCAGATAAACTACTTCGTTCGTGTATTCAATGATAGGAGTAGCATCAGAAGCCATAAAAAATTCTCCCTTGCCAACACCAACTACCAGCGGACTACCTTTTCGGGCAGCAATCAACAATCGGGGGTTTTCCAGCGACATTACTACGATCGCGTAAGCGCCTACAACTTTAGTTAAGGCCAAACGCACCGCTTCGTCCAACTCACATTTTTCTTTCTCCTGAATATCTTCAATAAAATGAATGAAAACCTCCGTATCCGTTTCACTTAAAAAGCGATGTCCCTTGCGAAGCAAATCTTGCTTCAGCGAACTGTAGTTTTCAATAATGCCGTTGTGAATGATTGCCAGCTTTTTAGTAGCTGAATAATGCGGGTGCGCATTTTCATCGTTGGGTTCACCGTGGGTAGCCCAGCGGGTGTGGCCCATGCCGATGGTACTCGATAAATTTTGTCCGTTGATGAAGGCTTCGAGTTCGGTTACTTTGCCTTTCTTCTTGTAAACATTCAGGCTGCCATTGAGCAATGCAATACCCGCACTGTCATAGCCACGGTATTCTAACCGCTTTAGGCCTTTAATGATAATATCACTTGCTTCTCTGTGACCAACATAAGCAACAATTCCGCACATAATTATCGTGTGATTTAGATTTGTAGGGGTACATTAAAATCGCCACAAGGGGCAAAAATGGTTGAGGATTACCCAACCAATTCGGTATACAAGTTGAAGAACGACTCTGAATGATCATCGTCTTTCGTATAGGTCTCGATTTTCTTCTTTTCTAATTTTTTTACAAGACCTTCCAATTTTTTGTTGTCGCCCGCAATGTTTACCACATCGGCAAACTCAGCTCCTAATTTGATAAAGCCTTCGTAGTCGGCTGTTTTCAGGTGACCCAACATGTTATCTTCAATATCAATCATTCTCACTTTGCCCATTAAATCACCTTTGAATTTGTGTGTGAAAGCATTGTTGTAAATGGTGAATACGGTTTTGGTATTCTTGAAAAGCGGATCTTTCTTGTACGTGGTTTTTAAATACAATGGAATGAAGCTGGTAATCCAGTCATTGCAATGAACGATATCAGGCGACCAGCCAAGTTTGCGCACGGTTTCAATCACGCCTTTGCAAAAGAAAATAGCGCGCTCGTCATTATCTTCAAAGAACTTGTTTTCCTTATCGTGAAATACCGACTTGCGGTGGAAATAATCTTCGTTGTCGATAAAATAAACTTGCAACTTCGCATTGGGAATGGAAGCCACTTTAATGATCAATGGCTTTTCCTCATCGCCCACGGCAATGTTGATACCGGACAAACGCACGACTTCATGAAGTCTGTTTTTGCGTTCGTTAATCAAACCAAAGCGAGGCACTAAAATCCGGATTTCCATACCCTTCTCCTGCATGGCTTGCGGCAACTTTCTTACAAAATCCGATACCTCGGTGGTTTGCAAAAAAGGGTTGATCTCACTGGCAACATAGAGGATGCGGATCTTGGACATATTAGTAGATTTTTTAGAAAAGATAAAATACCGTGCCGCAAAAGTACGCAAAATTCACCCCTTATTCAACTATTCTTAACTTATAAGACCTATCTTTGCCACCCCTTAAAAAAGCCTGAAAATGGAGATTTTCAACGAAATTAAGCCAATAAGGGCTTTTCTGACTGCGCAAAAAAAGCTGGGTCGAACCATAGGTTTGGTGCCTACCATGGGCGCTTTGCATGACGGGCACATCGAATTAATACGTTCTTCCCGTCAGGAAAATGACCTTACCGTTTGCAGTATTTACGTTAACCCGACTCAGTTTAACAATGCAACTGATCTGGAAAAATACCCGCGCACTTTGGCTGCTGATTCGGCCCTTTTGCAAGAAGCTGGTTGCGATGTAGTTTTTGCTCCGGCTAATTCCGAAATGTATGCTTCGCCTTCGCAGCTCCATTTCGACATGGGCCATCTGGATAAAATTTTGGAAGGCGAGTTTCGCCCCGGTCATTTTAGTGGTGTGGCCTTAGTGGTTTCGAAGCTTTTTAATATCGCAGCACCCACACGCGCCTACTTCGGACAAAAAGATTTTCAGCAATATAAAGTAATCACCCGTTTGGTGGAGGAACTGATGTTTGATATTGAACTCAGATCTGTACCCATCGTACGCGAAACAAGTGGATTGGCCATGTCATCGCGCAATCAGCGACTCACCGCAGAAGAAAGAGAGCATGCCACCGTTTTTTACCGATCGTTGCTTCTGGCAAAAGATCTTTTGAAAAAGGGCGAATCCATCATCCCCGTAAGGGAAAAAGTAAAGCAACTGTGCGAGTCGGTTCCGGCAGTTCGCTTGGAGTATTTTGAATGGGTAGACACAGTAAACTTAAAACCTGCCGAAAACGTTTCTAGCCAAACGATTTTACTGATTGCCGGCTATGTAGGCGAGGTGAGATTGATCGATAATTTAATATTGGAATGAGAATAGAAGTTTTAAAATCGAAGATTCATCGCGTAAAGATTACGCAAGCTGAATTGCATTACGTGGGCAGCATTACCATTGACGAAGCTTTGATGGAAGCCGCTCAGTTGATTGAAGGCGAAAAAGTGCAAGTAGTAAACATCAACAATGGCGAGCGTCTGGAAACGTATGTGATCACCGGGGCGCGTAACAGCGGTACTATTTGTTTGAATGGCCCAGCCGCCCGCAAAGCCCAGGTGGGTGATGTGGTGATTATCATTTCGTATGCATCGATGGAGTTGGAAGAAGCAAAAGCATTTAAACCTTCTTTGGTATTTCCGAATCCTGAAAACAAACTGGCTTGAACAAGCAACTGAAATCCATTCTGCAATACGTAGGCATGGTTTTGCTCACCGTGCTTTTGCTGTGGCTTTCGCTGCGTGGCTTACATGTAGGCGAAGGCGAAAACAAAGCAGATTTTTTGTGGAAAGCCTGGGAGACATCGAACAAAGTGTATTTGGGATTGATGGCATTGATAGCCGTATTCAGTCACCTGTTGCGTGCGGAGCGTTGGCGCATGCTGTTAGCCCCTACTGGAAATCAGGTGAGCCTCACGAATAGTTTTTTGTCTTTGATGATTGGCTATTTGGTGAACTTAGGCGTTCCTCGTGGCGGAGAAGTATCGCGGTGCTACAACCTGTATAAGTTAGAAAAAACTCCAGTGGAAGTTTCGTTTGGAACGGTGGTGGTTGAGCGAATTGTAGATGTGATTTGTTTACTGATTTTAATAGCTGTTTCCTTTCTGGTGGAATGGAAAAAGCTGAAAGGGTTTATTGATACGCTTCCATTTTCATCGGGTGCAGGCTACAGCATTCCCCTTTGGGTAATAGCAGGTGCTATTGCCGGAATAGGTTTTTTGGTGGCCCTTTATTTATTGAGAAAAAATGAAAAACTGCTGAAAATTGTTCGGGGGTTTAAGGAGGGTTTGCTAGCGGTTTTTAAGTTAGAAAACAAAATCTTATTCTTGACTTACTCTGTTGGAATCTGGCTGATGTATTTTTTGATGAGCTATTGCGTGATCAAAGCATTTCCGGAAACGGAAAATCTGGGCTTTAGTGCCGTGATGACCTTGTTTGCTTTGGGTTCCATTGCAATGGCGGCACCCCTTCCGGGAGGTGCCGGATCGTATCACACGCTGGTGCCCCTGGGTTTAGTCATGTTATACAACTTACCCCAACCTGAGGCAGTCGCATTCGTATTTATCTTTCATGGGTGGCAAACGCTGCTAATGATTGTAATGGGATTACTATCGTTAATTGCTAGTTATTGGATCTTAAAATGGAAAAAACCGAGCACAAAATAAAAAGCGTAGCCGAGGCCAAAGAGATGATCAAAGGCTGGAAGGCGAATCACGAAAAAGTGGTTTTTACCAACGGATGCTTTGATTTGCTCCACCTGGGCCATGTAGATTATCTGGAAAATGCCAGAGCACTCGGCAATCGGTTGGTGATTGGCCTGAACACCGATGATTCTGTCAGTCGTTTTAAAGGCCCCGAACGGCCACTTCAAGATCAAAATTCAAGGGCAAGGGTGTTAGCAGCGCTTCAATTCGTGGATTTGGTGGTTTTTTTTAATGAAGACACCCCACTAAATTTGATTTCTGAGCTAATTCCTGATGTTTTAGTGAAAGGAAGTGACTATTTGGCAGAAAACATCGTTGGCGCAGAAGTTGTTAAAACGAATGGAGGACAGGTTGAGACAATCGACTTTGTGCCGGGTTACTCCACTACCCGGATTGTGGAGAAAATTAAACGAACGTAGCTATGCTAATTGGACCAATCGTTATAGGTGTTGTTTTTATGCTGATAGGTTGGATAATGAGTTCTACCCTAAAAAGTAAATTCAAAGAATATTCTCAAATACGATTAACGAAAGATTTAACAGGAGCAGAGGTTGCTCGACTCATGCTTGCCGATCATGGCATTCAAGATGTTAAAGTTATTAGTGTACAAGGGCAATTAACGGATCATTACAATCCGGCTGATAAGACTGTGAATTTGAGTCAGGAAGTATATCACGGCAGAAATGCAGCCGCTACTGCAGTAGCGGCTCACGAATGTGGACACGCTGTACAACATGCTACTGCTTACAGTATGCTTCAATTCCGTTCGGCTATGGTGCCAGTGCAAAATGTAACGGCAAGCGTATTGAATTTCATGACAATGGCTATGATGTTCGGAGCATTTTTTGCTTCCAGCTTTTTGCCTTGGAAAACAGCCATACTGATAATCATAGTTTGTTATGCAGTTTTCGCTCTTTTTGCTCTAGTAACGTTGCCCGTGGAATTTGATGCCAGTCGTAGAGCATTAGCTTGGGTGAAAACCAGAAACATTGTGACACCTGCTGAGTACGATATGTCGCAAGATGCATTGAAGTGGGCTGCTATGACGTATGTGGTAGCTGCGATAGGTGCCGTCACAACTTTGATTTATTATGTGATGATGTACTTGGGAATGGACAGAGACTAATCAAAAGAGATTTCTTATAAAGAAAAAGGCCCGGAAATTTTCCGGGCCTTTTTTATTTATATCGAAGAGATTTGTTCTTACCGATTGTAGCTGTCGAAGCTTTTGTGATCGCGCTGATATAAAACTTCTTTCGGCAGCGACTTGAAGTATTCATACGTAATTTTCAATCCCTCTGCTCTGGAAACTTTCGGCTCCCAGCCTAAAATCTGTTTCGCCTTACTGATGTCCGGCTGACGTTGCTTCGGGTCGTCTTTCGGTAATGGATTATAAATTACTTTTTGATTAGTGCCCGTAAGTTTGATGATCTCTTCAGCAAAATCGCCAATGGTAATTTCATGCGGGTTTCCTATGTTTACCGGTTGCGCATAATCGGAAAGCAACAAACGGTAGATGCCTTCAATCAAATCATCTACATAGCAAAACGACCGGGTTTGCGATCCATCCCCAAAAACGGTAAGATCTTCTCCGCGCAACGCCTGACCAATGAATGCAGGCAATACGCGTCCGTCATTTAGTCGCATGCGAGGCCCGTAGGTATTAAAGATTCGCACGATGCGTGTTTCCAATCCGTGGAAGGTATGATACGCCATGGTGATGGCTTCCTGAAAGCGTTTGGCTTCATCGTATACGCCTCGAGGCCCTACGGTATTCACATTGCCATAGTATTCTTCTGTTTGCGGATGCACCGTTGGATCGCCATACACTTCGGAAGTGGAGGCGATAATGATGCGTGCTTTCTTGGCGCGTGCTAAACCCAACAAATTGTGTGTTCCAAGCGATCCCACTTTCAAAGTTTGAATGGGGATTTTCAGATAGTCGATCGGGCTGGCGGGAGAAGCAAAATGTAAAATGTAGTGCAACTCGCCCGGCACGTGTACAAACTTAGATACATCGTGATGGTAAAATTCAAAATCAGGATGTTTGAACAAATGCTCGATGTTGCGCAAGTCACCCGTAATGAGGTTGTCCATGGCAATTACCTGATAGCCTTCTTTGAGAAAGCGATCGCAGAGATGTGATCCAAGAAACCCGGCACCACCTGTAATTAAAACTCGTTTCTTCATATGGTATAATGATAAGATAAAACTATGCTCCTAAAATTACCTCGCGGCCAATGCTGTAGTAGGTGTACCCCAATTCTTTCATCATGGCAAGATCATACAAATTACGACCGTCAAAGATGACTTTGTTTTTTACAATTGCAGATAAACGATCGAAATCGGGGGTTCGAAATTCGGGCCACTCCGTTGCGATGAATATAGCATCTGCACTTTCAGCAGCAGTATACGGATTATCGCAATACACAATGCGGTCGCCCAATTGGTTTTTCACATTGGGCATCGATTCGGGATCGTGCGCTTTGATCGTAGCTCCGGCTTTTAACAATTCTTCAATGTTGTATAAAGCGGGTGCCTCACGAATGTCATCGGTATGCGGTTTAAAGGATAAGCCCCAAATGGCAATTGTTTTTCCTTTCAAGTCTCCTTTAAAATAATTGAGAATGGCTGGAATCAATTTGGTTTTTTGTTTGGCATTGACATCCATTACAGCTTTCAAAATTTTGAAGTCGTAATTCACATCAGTCGATGATTTTTCCAACGCCTGTACATCTTTCGGGAAGCAACTTCCTCCATAGCCAATGCCGGGAAATAAAAACCGCTTTCCGATACGACTATCGGTGCCAATTCCCTTCCGTACGGAATCCACGTCTGCACCTACTAACTCACACATGTTGGCGATTTCATTCATGAATGAAATTTTGACCGCTAAGAATGCATTGGCTGCGTACTTGGTCAACTCAGCCGATTTCTCGTCCATAAAAACCAATGGATTTCCCTGGCGCACAAAAGGCGCATAGAGTGTTTCCATGACTTTGCGAGCAGCAGCCGAAGTAGTTCCGATAACGACACGTTCCGGCTTCATAAAATCTTCTACCGCCACTCCTTCGCGTAAAAACTCAGGATTAGAAACTACGTCAAAATCAACCTTGCTATTCTTGGCGATTCGGGCTCTCACCTTTTCAGCCGTTCCAACCGGCACTGTACTCTTGTCGACAATGACCGTATACTCTTTTAAAAGACCACCTAATTGCTCGGCAACACCAAGAATGTATTTCAAATCAGCAGAGCCATCTTCACCGGGTGGCGTAGGGAGTGCCAGAAAAATAATTTTGGCATCTTTTATTCCTTCTGCCAGTTGAGTCGTAAAAAACAGCCTGCCTTGCTTGATGTTTCTTTCGAAGATTACCTCAAGGCCGGGTTCATAGATTGTCACTTTGCCACTTTTCAGTTTATCAACTTTGGCCTGGTCTATATCCACGCAGGTTACGGTATTACCTGTTTCGGCAAAGCAAGTTCCCGTTACCAGCCCCACATAACCTGTTCCAATTACAGCGATTTTCATTCCACGTGCTTTTTAGAATTAGGCTGCAAAAATAGCCTTTCTGGTGCTAATAGGAGTTGAAAATAACGGTTTTGTAAAACAAACTAACAGTCGTTTGGATATTCTCGAACTAAGACTAATTTTGTCGTTCCAAAAATTAAATTCAAAACAAGATGGAAGTAATGACAGAGCCGAAAGTGGGTATCGACTTTACAGAATCGGAAAATCAAAAGATGATTGCCGATATGATTCGTGATTTTGGCAAGCGCGAGATGGTGCCAAACCGAATGGATTGGGATGAAACCCAACATTTTCCATTGGATTTATTCAAGAAGTTGGGAGAGCTTGGTTTAATGGGTGTTTTGGTTCCTACAGAATACGGAGGTTCCGGTTTTGGCTATCATGAATATGTTACAGCTATTGTAGAATTGTCCAAAATTGACGGCTCGATAGGTTTGTCGATGGCTGCGCACAATTCATTATGCACCGGACACATACTGCAGTTTGCCTCCGAAGAGCAAAAGCGTAAATACTTACCCAAGTTAGCAACATGCGAATGGTTGGGCGCCTGGGGCCTTACTGAGCCCAACACCGGCTCTGATGCAGGCAATATGCGCACGGTAGCAATAAAAGATGGAGATTATTATGTGCTAAATGGCGCTAAAAACTTCATTACACATGGCAAGTCGGGCGATGTGGCGGTGGTCATTGCCCGAACAGGATCTGTTGGCGATTCCCACGGAATGACAGCTTTTATTGTGGAAAGAGGCACACCCGGATTTACAGCCGGCAAAAAGGAAAACAAATTGGGCATGAGAGCCTCTGAGACGGCTGAGATGATCTTTTCCGATTGTCGCGTTCATAAAAGTCAGGTGATTGGAAAGGAAGGCGAAGGTTTTGTGCAGTCGTTGAAAGTTTTAGACGGAGGAAGGATATCCATTGCTGCCCTTAGCTTGGGAATAGCCGAAGGTGCTTACGAAGCGGCACTGAAATACTCGAAAGAACGCCATCAGTTCAACCAACCGATTGCCAATTTTCAGGGAATTTCGTTCAAATTGGCCGATATGGCTACTAAAGTGGAGGCTGCAAAACTCCTCACGTATAGGGCTGCCGATTTGAAAAACAGAGGGAAAAGCGTCAATAAAGAGTCCGCCATGGCGAAACTCTACGCGTCCGAGATTGCGGTGGAGGTAGCGAATGAAGGGGTGCAGATTTTTGGTGGCTATGGCTATACGAAAGACTTCCCTGCCGAGAAGTATTACCGCGATGCCAAGCTGTGTACGATAGGAGAGGGTACCTCAGAGATTCAAAAATTAGTGATTTCGCGATCTATTTTAAAATAATGCTTGCGAATTTAAAGCCGGTTAGGCTATATTTGCAGCCCAAACAAAAATAGAGATGCTGATTATCAACATAAAAGAAAACGAATCAATCGATAAGGCTTTGAAGCGTTTCAAAAAGAAATTCGAAAAGACCGGAGTTTTGAAGGCTTTGCGTTCCAGAACATCTTTCACTAAGCCTTCTGTAAAAAGAAGAAGTGAAATTATCCATGCTTCGTACGTACAAAAGATGTACGCTAAGGATAATTACTAACATTTAATCTACATTTTATAAACAATCCCCTTGCTATCGTGGATGGCAGGGGGATTTTTTTTATATTCGACTCAACAGAGCGGGTTGTTTGGGCTTGTGTTAATGGTAGAGTCATTTTTAAAATACCTCCAATTCGAAAAAAGGTATAGCCCCCAGACGGTTATTTCTTATGAAACCGATCTAACTCAATTTGAGCAATTTTTAACCGAACAGTACGATGGCATTAAAGCACAGGAAGCAAACTATGGCTTGGTGCGCTCGTGGATTGTGCAGTTGGTAGAGCAGAAGATGGGAGCCACATCCGTCAACCGAAAGATTGCCTGCTTGCGCTCCTATTATAAATTTTTGATGCGGCAGGGTTTGATTGAAAAAGACCCGATGCAAAAGATAAAGGTGCTGAAGTCGCCCAAAAAACTACCACACTTTGTCAATGAAAGTGATACCATAAAACTTTTAGACAATGTTGTTTTTTCATCTGATCATGAGGGGCTGCGTGATCAATTGATTTTGGAATTATTTTACGGCACCGGCATGCGCTTGTCGGAGTTAATCAACCTGAAAGAAAATAGGGTGAACATCAGCGATCGCACCTTGCGTGTGCTGGGAAAACGAAACAAAGAGCGCGTGATACCTTTCACCGCTCATTTGGCAACACTCATCACCCACTACATCCGCATTCGAAATAAAGAAATAACTCTGCACGATCATGGGTTATTATTCGTTACACAATCAGGAGAACCACTTTATCCGGTGTTGGTGAATCGGGTGGTGAAAAAATACATGAAGTTGTTTACCAGTGTAGAAAAGAAAAGCCCCCATGTGCTGCGACACACCTATGCTACGCATTTGCTCAACAAAGGGGCTGAAATCAATGCCGTCAAAGATTTATTGGGTCACAGTAGTTTAGCCGCCACGCAAGTTTATACGCACAACTCGATGGATAAATTGAAAAAAGTATTCGAGCAGGCGCATCCCAAAGCATGATAGTAAAATTGGTTATATGTTTAATTTTTAAATTTAATGTGTTATGAAATTACAAGTTCACTCCATCCACTTTGATGCCGACACCAAATTGATTGACTTTATTCAAAAGAAAGTAGATAAACTTGAAACATTTTATGATCGTGTAGTAGACGGAGAGGTATTCTTACGCATCAACAACGAAGGTGTTGAAAACAAGACTGTGGAAATTCGGGTAAAGGTGCCGGGTAGCCAATTGTTTGCAAAAGAACAAGCCCGTTCATTTGAAGCAGCCACCGACATGGCTACCGAGGCCTTGCGAAATCAAATCAAGAAGTTCAAAGAAAAGGGCCATTGATTCAACAAGATTAACGATACGTTCAGAAAGCCACCCAACTTAGGTGGCTTTCTTCGTTTTCATTCCTCGGGCTACAAAAAAAAGACTACTTTTGATGTTTAACTTGGCGTCTAGTGGCTTTGCTATCATGAGTTTAACATCTCGTATTTTTTGTTTGCTGATGCTTTTATCAGCCTTGAGCATCTCATGCTTTGGCCAAAATATGGAGCCAAATATTTCTCAGGACCCTCGTTTCTTTACTCGGAAAGATTCGGTTAAGCCATCCTATAAAAATAAATTTTTGGTGTTCCCATTGGTTGCACTTTCCACAGAGACCAGTTGGGTATTTGGGGTAGCAAACGCCTACGTTTTTAAAACGGATAAGAAAGATTCCCTGCTAAGAGTGTCCACCATGCCCTCGGGTATTTTGTATACGCTCAATAATCAAATTTTGATTGCTTTAGGTGCTAACATATTCCTTCCCAAAGAACGTTATATCATTCGTTTTGAAAATTCATTTAGCAAATTTCCAGATAAATTTTGGGGTATTGGAAACAACACGGATAACAACGTGTCGGAGAGTTATACGTTCACCCAGTTTTATATCAACCCGCAGTTGTATCGTAAGGTGTATGGCAATCTATTTTTAGGTGCCGGTCTTGATTATCAACGCGTGTTCAACATTGAATACATAGCCGGTGGCTACTTTGATCGGGATCTAGTGAAAGGGGTATATGATCAGAAATCATATACTGTTTTTGGATACAGTCTTTTCATCAATCAGGATTCACGCAACCATGCATATGTGCCGGATCGTGGAGAACTTTTTCGCGTGCGTTTTTCAAACTTCAATAAATCATTGGGAAGTGATTATAACTTCCAAACATTAGAAATTGATTATCGGAAGTTTATCAAAGTGACGAAGCGGAGCGTGCTGGCGATTCAAAGTTTGAATACATTTAATTTTGGGGATGTGCCGTATCGAAACTTGGCTATTCTGGGAGGCAACAACATGATGCGAGGCTACTGGGCCGGGCGCTACCGCGATTTAAAATTTATGGGTGTGCAGGCCGAATATCGCTTCCCAATCAAAGGCAGAGTGGGTGCTGTTGCATTTTTAGGTGCTGGCCAGGTAGCCAATAATTTTGGTGAACTTAGTTTTGATCGATTGAAACCATCCTTTGGCACCGGCTTGCGTGTTGCTGTGCTGAAGCAAGATAAACTCAATCTCCGTTTTGATGTTGCGGCCGGTTCAGGTGGCTCGATCAATTACTACATCGTATTAGCAGAATCTTTTTAACAATATATGCATCCTGTTTTTTTTGAATTAGGATCGTTTAAGATCTATACCTATGGATTTTGCATTGCACTCGGTGCGGTGCTTGGTGGTTTGTACATGTGGCGTCAAGGGAAAATTCAATACGGCATGTCATTCGATCAAGCCAATATGCTTTTTGTGTTGTTGATTTTTGCAGGAGTCGTGGGGGGCAAGTTTTTTCTTTTGTTTGAAAATCCATCGCTCTATTTCAGCCAGCCTTCTAAATTATTTTCAGGAAGCGGATTTGTGTTTTACGGATCGCTGTTAACAACTATACCCGTGATGCTTTGGTATTTTAAAAAGAATCAGCTTCCGGTTGCCGGAATGTTAGATATCATGGCGGTTGTAACTTGTATTGTGCATGGCTTTGGCCGGATTGGTTGTTTCAATGCCGGCTGTTGTTATGGATTACCAACCGATCATTTTTTAAGCGTTGTTTTTACAGATACAGCTTGCCAGGCTAATCCGCTGAATGTGCCCTTGCATCCCACCCAACTGTATGAGGCAGCATTTATTTTTAGCATCCTGATTTTCTTATTGATCCAAAAGAAGTACAAGCGATTTGATGGACAGCAATTTTTGCTTTACCTCATTTTGTATGCCATTGGCAGAAGCGTGCTCGAAACTTTGCGCGGAGACTTAGATAGAGGTTTTGTGATTGGTGATTGGGTGTCCAATTCGCAGTTCATTTCCCTGCTGGTTATTCTTGTTGCCATCTATTTCTATGTTAAGTTAAATAGAAAAGCTACCTTGACTAAACGTTGACACTATGGAAACTCAATCCTGGCTACAAAATGCAAAAACAGTTATGATAAAATGGATCAAGCGAATCTTCATTATCGCGATCATCGCGGTTATTGCGGTGTTTAGTTTTTCCTATTGGGGCACGTATTCGGAAGGGGTACGCTCGGGCATGGTGGTGAAGATCAGCAAAAAAGGGTGGGTGTTTAAAACGTATGAGGGGCAACTCAATTTACAAACATTTGGCGCGAACAAATCACCCAATTTGGTTTCAGAGTCATTTGAGTTTTCAGTTGAGTCCGATCAGGAGGCTGTGATAAAGGCTTTGGAAGAAGCTTCATTAAGTGGAGAACGTGTGAGTTTGAAGTACGAAGAGCGCCTAGCAAAATTTTTCTGGCGAGGCGACACCAAGTATTTTGTAACCGAAGTAGAACGATTAAAATAATAGCGCTTTCATGCGCTAAACATCCTACCAATGAAAAACTCTTCACAAATCATAGTGTATGGCTCGTATGGCTATACCGGCAAACTCATTGCTAATCTTTGCAAAGCAAAAAACTTGAATGTCGTGTTGGCTGGTCGCAATGCTGCCTTGCTTCAAGCGCAGAGCGAACAAACCGGATTTGCCTACCAGGTAGTGGAAAGCAATGATGTAGACGGACTCAAAAAATTATTGACCCCGGCTGCGTTAGTCATTCACTGTGGAGGCCCATTTCGCCATACCGCAAAAGCGATGAGCGATGCATGTCTGGCCACTCAAACACATTATACCGACATCACTGGAGAGTATCAGGTGTTTGAATCACTGGCTTTGTTGGATGCGAAAGCGAAAGAGTTGGGCTTGATGATTATGCCGGGCACAGGCTTTGATGTAGTGCCATCGGATTGTCTGGCGCTGCATTTAAAGAATCGCCTTCCGTCAGCCACCCATTTGCAGTTGGCCTTCACCATGAGTAAGGGAGGTCTTTCTCGCGGCACTGCCAAAAGTATGACGGAAGGTTTAGGGTATGGCGGTCTCATTCGCAAAGACGGAGCACTTACCTTTTGTGCCTTAGGATCGAAAGTGCAAGAGATCGATTTTGGTGCGTTCAAAACAAAAACGCTTTGTATTCCATGGGGCGATATTTCTACCGCATGGCGCAGCACAGGCATACCCAATATTGAAGTGTATACGGGTGCCACCGATGCCATGATTGCCAATGCCAAGCGCAGCAATTATTTCAACTGGCTGCTGCGTATGCAATGGGTAAAAAATTTCATGCTGAAGAAAATTGATAAAAAACCTGCCGGTCCGAGTGATGAAAAACGCGAGAGTGGCCGAAGTTTTTTATGGGGAAAAGTTTGGGATGCATCCGGCAATGAATGTGTGAGTCGATTGGAAACGCTGAGTGGATATTCGCTCACCGCATACACGGCCGTCAATATTGCACAAAAGATATTAGCCGGAAATTTCAAACCGGGTTATCAAACCCCTGCTATGGCCTATGGAGCTGAGTTGATCATGGAAGTAGAAACCACCAAGCGTGCGGATGTTTAGTTAGCGTAAGCCTAGAGAAAAATAAATGTGTAGGTAAACAATTTGCCTTTTCGATCCGAAAAAATCCTAGCCGTGAATCATAACTCCAAAAATAAAACCCGGCCAAAATTCAAAGGTTTGATTATTGTCTTGGATTTGCCATTTCAAAAAAGAAGGAGCAAGGGTACGATCTGTATCAGTCCAAAAACAATTATAGGTGATTCCTCCAAAAATGTAAACGCCATACAATTTAGGTTTTAATCGTGTACCGATCTCAATTTTGGCCCGCGATAGTAAACTCAATGATTTGGTGAGATTGTCGCTATCAAAACTCACGTGTTGAAAATCCATTCCATAGCTTAGAAATCGAAACTCCATCATGCCCGGCACAGTTGATCGGTTGAAAAACATTTTCTTTACACCGTACCCCATGGACCATGCGCCTTTTGAAATTGGCGATCGAGAATAAGTCACCGAATTGACCCAATAGGTATTTCTATTTGCTAAGTTGATACGTTTGTTCTTGGCATTGCCCGTGGCAAACTCATAGTTAAGCGCAAATAGTTCTGTTGAATAGACAGACAAATAACCTAGTTGACCAATATTCAATAATCCGAATGCAGTGCCATCACGGCTATTGACTTGCTCTCCTTGTCGGTAGATGTTAATTAATCCTATTTGCGTTCCTTGAGATCGCTTGGTCCAGTTTATCAAGCCGATCTGAAATCCATTCATTCGCTCAGCGATATTGAGCAAGCCGAGCTGTACACCCCAAGGGTTTTTATTTTCAAAGGAGTTGATTCCTTCCGTTGACCCTGCATGATTAAATGCCCCGAGTTGAAAACCATACAAACCACCTTCGGTGCGATTGATCAGCGCTGCAATCTGTACACCGTCCATAGATGTCACCGAAACATTTGAAATGCCAGCTACTTGCAAACCAAAAGAGAATTTATAAACGATATTTGAAATGCCTGCGACCTGTGTACCGAACAGCGCATTTTTACCCAGATTAATGCCGCCCGTTACTTGCAAGCCAAAGACTTCATCTACAACAATATTGGTAAGACCTGAAATCTGAACACCAGCTAAATGCGAGTTGAAACCACTCTTTAATTTTTGATTGACTTCTTTTTTCGATAAGCCCGCAAAAGAATTTCCGCCTGTCACGTTGGCAAGCCCCGCGATTTGTAAACCGCGTGTGCCACTGGTGTTTAAATTTGAAATCCCTGCGATTTCAAAAACTAAATTTTTAGCGGAGTAACCAGAGGTAAGGTTGAAGGAAAACTGATTGGTAAAGCTACCTGGCTGCAGGCCATTGGTACCCACAGATGGAGCAATCGAGAATTGCAGTGGACGAATTTTTACCAACTTTTCTTGCGCAGGCAATGATAACATGCAACAATTAAAAAGTAGAAGAAGAGAGATGTCTTTGATACGAATCAATCTATTGTGGGCTATGGATGAAGTCTGTTATAGTTAATAGAGGAAGTAGAAACTGCCAAGCGCACCGATTTTTAGTTAGCGCGAACCGGAAACTAATAACTTGCCGAGTTCTTCTTTGTCCAGCATGGTTACACCCTTTTGCGCAGACATGGTTTTGTCAGTGGAATTGGTTTGATTGACTAAAGGCTGATTTTCTTTTACTCGTTCGACAATCGTTCGGTAAACAATTTTTTCTTTGACAATAGTATCCGGTTTGACTGTCAGAAAAACAGTGTCTGTTTGCAGCGTAGCTTTCTCTACGATCAAGGGCTGATGACTTATTGAGCCCAAGAACCAGGCGAGACCACCCACCATAATCACTATTGCCGCTGCCGCGTAAGAAGGAATTGGCTTGGAATACCATGGATAATTTGAAACGGCATTTGCTGCCTGACGTGTACGTTTAATTTTTTGCCAGACATCAGAAGATTGAAAGACGGGTGATTGATGTTTTATTTCACTCAGCGAAAAATTCACTTTTCGCATTTCTTCATACTCCTCTTCCGAATCGATGACCGTGTTGACGAACTCTTTTTCAGCAACAGTTAATTCCTGATAGCTGCGTGACTGAAGAAGTTTTTCGATTTGATCGATGTTTTCCATACTTATTATTTTTCTAAAACCAACTTATATTGTTGCAAACGACTGGCCAGGCGTTTTTTTAAATAGAACAATCTTGATTTGACTGTGCCTTCCGGGCATTGAAGGATGTGGGCAATTTCATTCACATCCATATCTAATTCAAAACGCAACGAGAACATGGTGCGCACATCTTCATCTTCTTCAGATAAAACCTGATCTAACTTTTGTTGGAAAGCGAGCTGATCCATCTGATAGCCGGCAGATTGATGAGAGTGATCAGAAATTACCATCAAACTATTTGCCTGCTTTCGAAATGCTTGCCTGCGGTATTCATTCTTGCACATGTTGTGTGCTATCGAATACAACCACGTAGAAAATTTCCGGCTTGAGTCAAAGGCAGATTGGTTATCTAACAACCGAATAAACAGATCGTGCAAAAAATCTTCTGCCTTAGGTTTGTCCTGCCAAAGCATGCGGTAGAAGTACCGAAGAAGTGGCTGGCTGTAGCGATGATAAATCACCTCTAGTGCCCGCTCACTTCCTTGGCTTGCCTTCTCCATCAGCACTTCGTCTGACAGTTTTTTTAAATCAGGGTTAAAGAATAGCACTAATTTTATTTCTCAATTACTTCCATGAAAATTCTGAATCCGATAGCCGCATCCGGTTTGCTGTAACTGTTAATGCTTTTGATGGTTGATTCTTCCGGAACATGATTCCAACTTCCTCCGCACGCTTTTCCCTTTTCCTGAATCATTTCGGCCACGTTGCCTACCACATCGTATAAACCAATATCATTTGGAAAATACACTTTGGTGGCACTCATGGCGAAGAAACCATCCGCTGCACCTAGTCCAACCTTCTGTATTCCGGGGCAGGTAATCTGATCAGATACTTTAAAATTTCCCAAGTAGCAACCTCTACTGTTGATCGGGCTATTGCGTAAGCCGTAATAGCGGAACCAAGGATAAAGAATGTCGGGATCACTCAACGAGACCGTCCTCTTTTCGCTGTTTTTATCAAATTCTTTTCCAGGAGGAGTGATTCGCACTTCTACTTTTTGTTCATTCGGATTCAACGAAGTTGGGTTTTTTATTCCGGCAGCAGCCAATTGCCACTCATTCAGTAAAGGTAAGCGGAACTTTACTTTTTTAAACTTATGTTCAGTCGAACGGTTGTATTGTTCGGTAAGCCATTCGCAATAAGCAACTGCGGCTTCGTACGAAAGGTTGACGGCTGGATAGGTCGAAAATCCTTTGTTCTTCTTTGTTGGGATATGATTTGACGAGTAGCCTTTCATGAGCGAAAGAGTAGGCTCGCTGTACTCTGAATAATCGAATTTATACTTTTCATAGAACTCTGTCAGATTGTGCTCTTTCAGGTAATTTAGAAAGAGATTGTATTGTTCGTTGGTCACTTCTGCCTCAAAAGCATAGATGGTTTGATAGACTTGACGAAAGCCATCGTCAACTGATTTGATGTTGACTTTTGAAGGGAAATAAGGAATTTCTTCCGGAGCATCATTTAGGAATCGAGCCATGATACTTTCGTTGCCGGTATCCTGCGCAATTTTTTCCATCACTTTTTTTAGCTCGCGCGCTTTTTCAATCATGCCATCTTTCATATACGATTCATACAACAGAATCATTGGCAATAAATAATTGGGACTGAATTGCTTTCCGGCATCGTGGCTTGATTTACCATTGAAGTCGACCAACAGATAGTCCATCAGAAACTCTTTTTCAAGATTTTTTCGGATTTGCGAAATGTTATCCACGTTGGTTAAACTGTGCAGCGATGCCAGCCCCACTACGTACAGGTATTCTTTGATAGAGTGAACATTTTCTTTTGGGATGGTTAATGCATAGTAGAATTTTTTACCAGCGTTTTCTTTCGGCAGCATGGCGCAAAGCGCAGAAACATTCCACGGTCCGCTATTGGTGTAAGTGATATTGGCTGCTTTGAACTTTCGTTGAAGATAGTTGGCGTCATTCAGCATTTCTAAATTGATAATACAAACATCTTTGCGGATTCCGAATGCATCTTGCAACAGATACAAAGGAATAGTGGTGTTTTCTCCTTCCGTAATTAAAATGGAGGATGGTGCCACCGATTGAAGTACATTGTAACTGTAGTTGAGAAGCGAAGAAGACACCTGAGTACCTTTCAGCAGACGGTCGCTAAACTGAGAGCGCCCTGATTGATCTAATTCAAATTCCGAAAGCAGTTGCAAGAGCGCATAGGTTTCTGGTCTTTCGGGATTTCGTGCATAAGCCGTTTTTAGAAGCGCCTGGGCTTCCAATGTCAACCCTTTGTTCCAACCTTTCACTACGAGAAGTTCAAATGAATCGGGGACGGACATTTCCATTTGACGAATGATTTCGGTGAGCTTTTGAGAAGACTCTTGGGCAAATACTGAAGCTGTGTAATAATTGAGCCATCCAGCGGCATTGGTAGCAGATGTGGCTGTTTCGATTTTCCAGGCTTTTGCCTGATCGGCATACCACGCTATTGTTTTTATCTCCAAAGTTTTTGGAAGGATTCGTTCGGCAGGTAAGCTCATCCCCAGTAGGGGAAGAGCAAGTA
>JAJTHV010000327.1 GCA_021300095.1 Flammeovirgaceae bacterium
AAGATGGAAATCTTTATGTGCGGCCATTGCGAAGATCCATCGATGCGCGTGGGCGTGAGGTGGTCGTCAATTTTTTGGTAGAGATCATCGATACAGAGAAAGTCCCTGATCTGATTACCTATCGAAAGCCACAACAAAGCGTTTCACAAGCTCTTTCCGTCATCATTGTTGGCGCAGGTCCTGCCGGTTTATTTGCAGCGCTGCGATTGATTGAGTTGGGCTTCAAGCCAGTTGTACTAGAACGCGGTAAAGACGTGCAGGCGCGTAGAAGAGATATAGCGGCAATTAACAAACAACACGTTGTCAACCCCGAATCAAACTACTGCTTTGGTGAAGGTGGTGCAGGCACTTATTCGGATGGAAAACTTTATACCCGCTCCAAGAAGCGTGGCGACATCAAACGAATCTTAGAAATACTGGTAGCCCACGGTGCCAAAGAGGAAATACTCTTTGATGCACATCCGCACATTGGTACCAATAAGTTACCGATACTCGTTGCTGAGTTACGCGAAACCATTTTAGCCAGAGGAGGCGAAGTGCATTTTAATACGTGCGTGAAAGAGTTTATTCTGCGCGATGGTGAAATGAAAGGCGTAATCACCACCGATGGGACCCGTTGGGAAGCGAACGCGGTCATACTCGCAACAGGGCATTCAGCAAGAGATATTTTTCATAGACTGCATCAACAGCAGATTTTGATTGAAGCCAAGCCCTTTGCGTTAGGCGTGCGCGTAGAACATCAACAGCAATTAATCGACCAGGTGCAATATCACTGTAAAACCGATCGGGGGCTTTACCTGCCGGCATCTTCCTATGCGCTGGTGCATCAGGCAAAGATCAACGGAAAGGAGCGAGGCGTTTTTTCTTTTTGTATGTGCCCTGGTGGCTTCATAGTTCCGGCAGCAACCAGCCCCGGAGAAATAGTTGTCAATGGCATGAGCCCCTCTCGAAGAGATTCCCGCTTTGCCAATTCAGGCATCGTGATGTCGGTTGAAGAAACCGACTATCAAAAATATGCGCAACACGGTCCATTAGCTGGGTTATACTTTCAGAGCGAAATTGAAAAGAAAGCTTGTGAGGTGGCAGGGCAAACGCAAGTGGCACCCGCACAGCGATTGGTTGATTTCGTAGAGAAGAAAACATCCTCTTCCTTATTAGATACTTCGTATCAGCCGGGACTTCAATCTTCCGATATGCGCGAAGTGCTTCCTCCTTTTATTGCAGACGGACTGCGCCAAGGATTCAAGAATTTCGGAACTAAGATGCGCGGTTACTTAACCAACGAAGCACAAGTAGTGGGCGTAGAGAGTCGTACGTCATCTCCCGTACGCATTCCGCGCGATAAAGAAACATTAGAACATCCACAAGTCAAGCGGCTTTTCCCTTGCGGGGAAGGTGCAGGTTTTGCGGGAGGTATTGTTTCAGCAGCCATGGATGGTGAGCGCTGTGCCGAAGCGGCAGCCCGATTATATCCCCATTAAATTCATTAACTTATCTTGTTTGATACTACTATAGCTTGGACGAATTCAGGAAATTTAGTTTCTTGAAGTCTGATACGGTTCGGTAATTAACTAAGCCAACTTACGTTTACATTGTAGATCCTATGCGTTACTTCCCTTGGAATATGCACAAATACAAATTATTCCTATTGGCATTTCTGTTAATCACTCAATATTCGAGTTTCGCACAATCAATAATTGGTATGCCCCCCATGAAGGGCTATTCCTCTTCCGAACATCGGTTTGTAGGGTCTATTACACAAGATAAACTCGGTATCATCTATTTTATTTCTCGCCCCGGCATCATGACTTTTGATGGAGTCCGTTTTGATCGTGTGCTAGATGATGTATACGGTTTAAACGACATCAACAAAGACGCCCAAGGGAACATATATGCTTTGGGTGCCAATATGTTTTTAAAGTCTAATGTTGATTCCATCGGTCGGATTAAGTTTGTTAACCTGTTCGATCGAATCAAAGATGTGAAAATTCCAGGGGGCGGGTTGTTTCCAACCAGTCAGAAGGTTTACGTTCGTACACGAGTAGGCATTCTGGAATATGATATTCAATCAGACTCCTTACGTTTTTATCCCGGCAATTATAGCCATGGGTTTGTAAAAGATGATTCGTTTTGGGTAATACGCGATCAAGGCAAAGAGTTAGGCATATTTAACAAGGGGCAATTTACACGAGCCCCTTTTACTGATTCGTTAACGAATAACAATATTCCAATTCGGTCCCTGACATTAAATTTTACGGGCCAAGAGCGTATCCTCAACCTGCCATCTGGGTTGGTAGCATACTCAGGTAATACTCCCCGATTAAGGCCATTGCAAGATATTGGAGCATTCAGAGAAAATTTATCTACCACGGCATCGTTCAATAGCCGTTTTCATTTTTTAGGAAATAATCTCAAGGGCGGAATCATCATCGATTCATTGGGAAATCAAAGGCAGAGTTTCTCTACCTCCACAGGATGGGCAAGCAACAATGCGATTGGATCGTATGTGGATCGCGAATCAAATTTGTGGATCGGACTCTTTGGGTACAAGAAAAATCAATTAGTGAAAACGGAACATGGAAGTGATTTGGCGTTGTGGTCTATGCCCGGCACTCCATTGGATATGGTCAGCTACAAAGGAAAAAGCTACTTGAGTACCACGCAAAATTTATTTGTGATTGACCCGATCACCCGCGAGATGAAACCGGTTTTCGATAAAGATCATCGCGTTGAATCGGTTGTTAACTTTAAGATAGGTAATGAACAGCACCTACTCGCAGCCATTACACCTGAGGGACAAATTCTGGAAATAGATGAAGCTGGAAAAACCAAGGTGATTTTTGAAACATCGGCCATTACCTGGGTTTCTCAATCACGCACAAACCCGAATCGACTGTACATAGTTCACGACAATCAAATTACGCTTTTGATTTATGCGAAAGGAAACTGGCAGCCTCATCCAATGAAAGTGGACTTCCTAACTCATTCACTCATAGAAGATCAGGATGGTTCAATCTGGCTTAGTAATAATACATACAATGGGCTTATTCGGCTAATTCCCCAAACAAAAGACGATGTATTTTCAATTCAAGAACAAATCTCGTACTCGACTAAAGATGGCTTACCGGATGCATTCTTCTTTCCTTGTTTGGTAGGAGATCATCAAGTGCTTTTCAAAAGCAACTTGGGTTTATTGCAATTTAATCCGTCCTCAAAAAGATTCGAGAAATGGCAAGGACTCGGAAAAAAAGTTCATGCACTAGGTCAATATCGAACCGTGTTTAAAAACGAATATGACGGGTCTTATTACTTGCAAAAATTACAACTGGAGGGGGCTCAAATTATTCAGGTAAAACCGAATGCAAACGGAGATACATCAATTATCACCATGCCGATGAGGCGCATCTTTCAGGCCGTGGGGATTATTGGAGATAGAACGTTTTTAGCTGATGAAGAATCGGTGTGGTTTGCCTTTGTAGAAGATTATTTAGTCCGCTACAAGGCGAGCGAAGATATTAAAAGCTATCAGTCGCCCTTTCATTGTATTATTCGAAAAGTAACGTTGAATGATAGCGTTTTGTATGGTGGATACGATCCGGGGCAAAAGGTAAATCCATTGAAGCCAAGTTTATTATATGATTCCGGTCGGTTTATCATTCGCTTTGCCGCCCCGTTTTATGATTACGAAGATCAAACCTTATTTTCCTACATGATGGAGGGATTGGATAAGGCATGGTCGCCTTGGCACCGCGTTACAGAAAAAGAATATCAAAACTTTAGTGAAGGGGAATACACTTTTTTAGTAAAGGCGAAGAATGTGTATGGCCAGGAAAGCGAAGTGGCATCGTTTTCATTTCAAGTATTGCCACCCTGGTACCGCACATGGTGGACATACACAATATATGTTCTG
>JAJTHV010000017.1 GCA_021300095.1 Flammeovirgaceae bacterium
CCTCAATTCCCGTTCGGTAGCTGTTGGCTACATTCGTGCGAATAGCTGCGCCAACATCATTCAATTTGCCAGTGTTGACTAACTGATCCGTGTAATCCATCAGAAAATAATTGACTGTCAGGTTCCATGCATTCTTTCGTAATCTCCATCCGGCTTCGAGGTTGCGAAGTGTTTCTGGTTTGGGTGCTGTGGTGGTAATGTTGTTGATAAAGTCACTTCGGATCGGTTCGCGATTGGCTACACTGTAAGAGGCATAGACATTTTGTTCTTCAGATAACGTGTAGGTTATCCCAATCTTCGGATTAAAAAATTGAAAATTCGCATCAACCAAATATGTATTCAATTCATTCTCCACGCCTTTGCTAGTGTAATCAATTTTGCGGTATTGCAAATCCACAAATGCATTGATCGAGCTCGTTAATTGATAGTTCGTTTTCCAAAAAATATTAAAATCCGTTTTATCACCTTGGTTAAAATAATACCGATAGTCTTTCGGAAAGTTAGAAACCTGCGCCCAAATCACTTCGCCAAACCGATCGGCCATGTGTCGGTTGATCGCACCACCAATCACCGATTGAATTTTGTCCTTTTCATAGTTGACAGAATAGGTCATTCCATAAAAATTAGTTTGCAACCAGCGTCTACGAACTAAATCACTGGAGCCGATTTTTTGATTGCCAATCAGAAAAGTATCTACACCGTATTTTTTGAAGGCAGCATCATATCTAAACTCCTCATAAAAACCACGACCGTATGTGTAATGTAAAGCAGCATTGGCCGTAATCGTTTCGTTGAACCGATGTGAGGCATGCAGCTGATAATGATCTTGTGAATAATTATCTACTTGATTCTTGTAGGTGTATGCATTGAATGTACGACTATTCGAGTTGAGCAGATTATTTTTTTGAGCTGTGTTCCAACCTTCGGCTGCAGCCGTCTCTTCCATGGCAGCCAGATCATTATTTAGTCGCGATTCCGGAACACCATTCCAACTTTGGTAGGTAATTTCATTGCCGCCAAATACAATGGCTTTCACGAACGTTTTCTTTCCATAATAGCCCCCTGATAAATAATACGATTTCAAATCAGACGTAGCGCGATCAATAAATCCATCGGACTTAATCATGGACAAGCGTCCATCAAACACAAAGTTATTTTTCAAACCTGTGCCAAATCCTACTGTGTGTCGTTGCGTTCCAAACGTGCCTACTGAGTTGATAATATCCGCATACGGCTGATCATTGCGCGTGTTAGTTTGTAAATTAATGGATGCTCCAAATGCACCGGCTCCATTGGTAGAATTGCCTACACCTCGTTGCACTTGAATACTTTGCGTAGACGTTGCGATTTCGGGTATATTTACCCAAAACACCCCATGTTCATCGCTCTCGTTGAGTGGCACACCATTGATCGTAACGTTGATGCGTGTGCCATCGCTTCCGCGGATGCGAATACCTGTGTACCCGATTCCTGCTCCTGCATCGGAAGTGGTAACGAGTGAGGGCGACCAATTTAAAATGATCGGTAAATCTTGCCCGAAGTTTTGCTTTTGCAAAGCCACTTTATTGATCGTGGAAAATGCAGAAGGACTTTTGTCCGTTAAGCGAGTAGCATACACGACTACTTCATCCGTCAGTTCGGTGCTCTCCTCTAAAAGAAGCTCCACTACCTGATCGTCAGATACTTCAACTACTTGTCGCTTCTCCTGATAACCCAGAAATTTGATCACTAGTGTTTGTTGCCCTGCAGCAACCCGCGAAATCTCAAACCAACCTTGTTGATCGGTAATCGCATAGCGGTTTTGATTTTCTACTTGCACGGTAGCACCTACCAATGCTTCATTTGACTTTGCGTCACGCACGGTGCCGCGCACGTTGAATTGCGCCATCGCGTGTAGCGAAAGCACGCAGCCAACAACTGCCATTTTTAATTTGAACATGTTTTAAAAAATTTAAAATTCGTTGACTCATAGGGGTATGAACCAACTTATTTTAGCTGCACTTTCTGCAGCTTGCCTCCCTTCGTCCGCATTACCGGCATCAGGTTCTATGGGTATAATCTCAGCCCGTGTTTTTTAGGCACCCCTTATAACTGCACAAATGTAATAAGAAATTGAAGGGCAATACACATGAATGCTTACCTTTGTGCCAAAATTTTTAACAGCTCATCTCATGACCATTCACCGCGAAGGCAAAACTCTTCTCTTTGTTTTACTGATTGTCCTCTTTGGGCTTAATTGGGCCGTATCGTATTTTCTTCCGATGCCGATTTTGCAAAACACATTGATTGTGGTGAGCATTATTTTCTATTTACTGATTTTACAGTTCTTCCGTCTGCCCATTTTTGAAATCCAAAAAAATGATGCGCATGTTATCGCTCCTGCTGATGGTAAAGTAGTGGTGATCGAAGAAACTGAAGAAACAGAATACTTAAAATCAAAACGCAAGCAAGTATCGATCTTTATGTCACCTATCAATGTGCATGTCAATCGCATGCCGGTGGCTGGAACGATCTCCTACTTCAAATATCATCCCGGTAAATATTTAGTGGCATGGCATCCCAAGTCGAGTACTGAAAATGAACGAACGACCGTTGTCGCTAAAATGAAAAATGGCACGGAGATCTTGTTCCGTCAAATTGCCGGTGCATTGGCCAGACGTATCAAGTGGTACGTACAAGAAGGTCAAACTTTACAGCAAGGCGATGAATTTGGCTTTATCAAGTTTGGATCGCGTGTTGATATTTTCTTACCTCTGAACGCCAAAATACTAGTCAAACCGGGCGATATCACCAAAGGAGGTAAAACAGTGATTGCCGAACTATAGCCAATTAAAACTAAAAACGGCCTTTCTCATATTTTGTAACCCGAACGGGCGTTATAGAAGTCCGCATTGCGTATCTTTGAGCAAAGTTTTTCCCCTCAAATCTGTTCAAGCGAGTAGTTCAGATTTTTTATAAAAATTAACTTTTGAAAAAATGGCATTAAACCTAA
>JAJTHV010000117.1 GCA_021300095.1 Flammeovirgaceae bacterium
CGAGTTTCGTCCCAACCAAAAAATGTTGTTTAACTGGGACACCTACATTGGTTCGAATACCACAACTTTGTCACCGGATTTCCGGAATCGATATTACATGGATCTCTATTGGATTTACAAAGCCAACGAAAAATTCGATGCCACTGCGTGTGCCTACATCGGTTTGCAAGAGCGAGCCAATTCTTCTACTTTGAAGTGGTGGCAGTTCAATTTCATCGGTCGATATCACTTTACGGAACTTCTCTCGCTATCGGGCCGTGTGGAATACTACGAAGACGAGGGCGTGCACCAGTTCCCAATAACTGGCATCGATACTTTTCGATCGTTTAGCAGTGGCCTTTGTTTAAACTACAAAGCCAACCACAACGCACTGTTGCGTGTGGAAGGCCGCCAGTTTATTTCACCGGATAAATTATACTTTGATGCAAACGACTTGCCCTCCAACTATAGTTTTCAGTTAGTAGCGAGCGTCACCGCCTGGTTTTAATTTATTGCACTTGTTTATTGGCAACAATCTTTAGTTTGATGATGATCTCATCATTAATCAGATCATCCTTCAAAGTACCAATGATGCCCGATTGATACACGATTCCCCACTTTGTGCGGTCAATGACAAACTCTGGTGTTTCTGCAGAAATTTTATTTTCATCGATCAGAAGCGTTACCGGGATTTCAATGGTGTTGGTTTTTCCTTTCAAAGTCAGATTACCGATTACCTTTTGCCCGGTGCTATCAGTTTTGGTTTGCGTGATCTCAAATTGCCCAAAAGGAAACTTTTCTACTTCGAAGAAATCAGAATTTTTTAAATGTTCTTCCAGATTCGATTTGTCTTTTCCGCTTTGATCTAAATTATTAATTGAATTGATATTGATCGTAAATATTCCACTCGTTAATCGATTTTCATTCGCTGTAAACTTCCCATCTTTCAAACGTAAGTTGCCGGTGTGTTTATAGTTGGTAGGTGTGCCACCGATCCATTCAATCACACTGGCTACTGTGTCTACAAGATATGCGTCACCCGAACCATCAAGCGTATTCACGGCAGCACCACTTTCTGTTGCCACCTCCTGATTTTTCTTTCCACATCCTACAAAGGCAATTCCAATGGCAACTGCCAATCCTAAACCAAGCATCCACTTTTTACTTTTCATTTTTGTTGAATTTATTTTTCAAATGTCGAACTCTTTTTGATGATGAATTTTAAAAACCTCTTAATAAACTGTTAAAGACTTGTTAAACTTTATAGCGTAGTCAATACCCCTTCCTTTAACGAGTAAGTAGAAACTGTAACGCGCGCGAATGAGTAGCGATCCAGCAGACATTGAATTAGACAACATCCTACCACAATCATATCCACGCGCAATTCAATCATGCCCGGAATTTGCATGCGCTCCTCACGTGTTTTGGAATATAACCTTTGACTGATCGATTGAAATGCTTGAATCGTAAGAGGGGTTTCTGGAGCGTTGCTATAGGGAACCGAATTTTCTTTGCAATAAATTTCACTGAGCGTATCAAATGAACCCGAAACCCCGATCAGCACTTCAGGTTTCCATTTTGCGAGAGCTTCAAAAAGTGACTCCAGTTTTTCGTTGACATAGTGTTGAATGTTTTGGATTTCTTCCGGCAAAATCGGATCGTGATGGTGAAAGCGTTCCATTAACCGTTGCCCCCCAATTTCAAAACTGTGTTTCCAAAACGCCTGATGCGCATCGGCTATGATAAACTCGACACTACCTCCGCCAATATCTACGATCAGCGCTTTAGAATCCGGAATGTTAACCGCCTGGCGCACCCCCTGATAAATTAAATGCGCTTCCTCCTCACCGGAAATTACTTTTGACTGAAACAGTGTTTCTGACTGAATGCGTGTTATCAAAGTTTGCCGATTGCTGGCATTGCGAATGGCGCTGGTGCCGATGGCTGCCGCTTTGGTTACATGCATCTCTTTTGCCTTCAGATCAAATTGCTTCAAAGCTGCCATAGCACGATCAATCGCCTCTTCGGTAATGAACCCGCCATTAATGCCTCCCTTCCCTATTTTAGTGGCAATCCGATCCTGATAAATGCTGTTAAACTCTCGCCCGTTTTTTTCCGCAATCAGCAATAAAAACGTGTTGGTGCCCATATCCACAATCGCAATTCGTTCATTCATGTTTGTTCGGGTAAGGCTGGCGGGCGTTTGTAAAATCGATAGGCAAATTTAACAACCCATTAGCTATATTTCGGACGCTTAACGCAAATCATTTACAGTATGGCCGATCAACCAGTTTCCGATAAATTTAGTGAGCTCACCCGAAAAAATGCCGAGGCTTTATTGGGAGGCGGTGAGAAGCGAATCGAACAACAACATGCGAAAGGAAAACTTTCGGCACGCGAACGTGTGCTGTTGTTGCTGGACGAAGGATCCTTTGAGGAACTAGGAAAGTTTGTTTTGCATCGCAGCAAGGACTTTGGCTTAGATAAAGAACATTACTTAGGCGATGGAGTCGTAACCGGCTACGGAACGATTGATGGAAGATTGGTCTATGTGTTTTCGCAAGACTTTACTGTTTTTGGTGGATCGCTTTCCGAAACACATGCCGAAAAAATTGTGAAGGTGATGGAACTCGCCATGAAAAATGGTGCACCCGTGATCGGACTTAATGATTCCGGAGGCGCACGTATTCAGGAAGGAGTGGTGTCGCTGGGCGGGTATGCCGATATTTTTTATCGCAATGTGATGGCCTCTGGTGTGGTGCCCCAAATCTCCGCAATTATGGGTCCATGTGCAGGTGGTGCCGTGTATTCTCCGGCTATGACGGATTTTATCTTCATGGTCGAGAAAACATCATTCATGTTTGTAACCGGCCCTAACGTGGTGAAAACGGTAACTCATGAAAACGTAA
Source organism: Flammeovirgaceae bacterium (assembly GCA_021300095.1). Lineage (GTDB taxonomy): Bacteria > Bacteroidota > Bacteroidia > Cytophagales > Cyclobacteriaceae > ELB16-189. The sequence continues at coordinate 2,889 of JAJTHV010000117.1, forward strand.
CAGCCGAAGAATTAGGAGGCGCTACGGCACACAGTACAAAAAGTGGTGTCACTCACTTCGCTTGCGCGAATGAGGTAGAATGTATTCAACAGATCAAACAGCTTTTTAGCTACGTTCCGCAAAACTGTGAAGACGATGCGCTCCGATTGCCGTATGAACTAAAAGATGAGAAACGACCTGCGTTAAACGACATCATTCCGGCTAACCCCAATCAGCCGTATGATATGCGCGAAGTAATTCAAGGAATTGTAGATGCTGATTCTTTCTTTGAAGTACACAAAAACTTTGCAGAGAATATAGTCGTTGGTTTTGCGCGATTGGCGGGTCGCAGCATTGGAATTGTGGGCAATCAGCCTGCATCGCTCGCTGGAGTTTTAGACATTGATTCGAGTGTGAAAGGCGCGCGCTTTGTTCGTTTCTGCGATTCATTCAACATACCCTTATTGGTTTTAGAAGATGTGCCCGGATTTTTACCCGGCACCGATCAGGAGTGGAATGCAATCATTACCAATGGAGCCAAGTTGCTTTATGCATTTAGCGAAGCTACCGTTCCGCGTGTAACTGTTATCACCCGCAAGGCTTATGGCGGAGCGTATGATGTGATGAATAGCAAGCACATTGGTGCCGACTTAACCTATGCTTGGCCTACTGCTGAAATTGCGGTGATGGGTGCCAAAGGTGCTGCGGAGATTATCTTCAAAAAAGAAATTTCAGAAGCGGCAGACCCCGAGGGGAAACTGGCAGAGAAAGTAGATGAATACACGCGCAAATTTGCCAACCCTTATCGTGCTGCGCACCGTGGATATGTGGATGAAGTAATTTACCCGGAACAGACCCGTGAAAAACTGATCCGTGCATTTCAAATGCTGGAAAACAAAGTAGCCGTTTTACCCAAAAAGAAGCACGGCAATATTCCTTTATAAAAGGCTGCGGAGAATAACTTGTTTATTCTCCGCATATTTTGCGTAAAATGTCTTGCCATTCTCCGCATGGCGAATTACATTTACCGCATATTTTGCGGAGAATGCCTAAATACATCCATTTAGATCAAAATTGGCCAGAATTTACCTGGAACCACGATTCCATGGTGCTTCCGCTGGCGGCTGTGCGCCACAAGCAGGGGAGGCTATTGGGGAAACTGGAAGGGCTTGGCTTTCAATTGCGATCAGAAGCCTCGTTTGGCAATCTGATATTGGATGTGATGAAGTCCAGCGAAATAGAGGGTGAACGGTTGCCCATGGATCAGGTTCGTTCGTCCATCGCACGCAAACTCGGGTTGGAAGTAGCAGGATTGGTGCATGTAACGCGAAATGTAGATGGCGTAGTGGAAATGATGCTGGATGCAACGCAGAAATATGAGCAGCCTCTTACCAAAGACCGCCTTTTTGCGTGGCATGGCGCACTCTTTCCAACAGGAAGAAGCGGGATGCATATCATACAAGTAGCAGCTTGGCGCGATGCGGAGGGCGACCCCATGCAAGTGGTATCAGGAGCACTGGGCAAAGAGCGTGTGCATTTTGAAGCACCTGTGGCGGAACGACTGGAGCATGACATGACTGTTTTTTTAGAGTGGTTCAATCAACCCACACCCCTCGACTCCATACTAAAAGCGGCAATTGCTCATTTATGGTTTCTCACCATACATCCATTTGATGATGGGAACGGTCGCATAGCACGCGCCATAGCCGACTTGCAACTTTCTCGGTCGGATCAAACTAATCAGCGATTTTACAGTATGTCCGCTCAAATATTGAAAGAGCGAAATGCCTATTACGATCATCTGGAAAAAACACAACAAGGCACACTGGATATCACTCCATGGTTGCTGTGGTTTTTGAATTGCTATGATCGTGCGTTGGACGCATTCGCTGAAAACGTAGGAGGTGTGCTGAACAAAGCCGCATTTTGGGAGAAGCACCGCGCGGTAGCATTGAATGAACGACAGCGTACCATGCTGAACAAATTGATGGATGGATTTGAGGGCAAACTGACTTCTTCCAAATGGGCTAAGATGACCAAAACCTCTCCGGATACGGCCTTACGGGATATCCAAAACCTGATCGATAAAGGTATGTTGGTGAAAGAAGAGGGTGGGGGGAGAAGTACGAGTTATGCGATAGGCTGGTAAGCCTACTTTATCCAGTGAAGAAATTCTTCAGGTGTTTGAATTGGAAGAGCGGGTAGGCTTGTTTTTTTTAAAATCTTGTCTCGCGTGATAAATCTATCCATTCGGTGATAAACACCAGTATGATACTGAATGGCATCTTCAATATCAGCAATGGGTGACTGCAACGCGTGAACGACTGTTTCGTGGTCCGTTTCTAAAACTTGAACATCATCCAATAAAGCAATTAGAAGATCTTTTGCTTGATCGGTCGTATACGCTTTGGTTAGCCAATAACCGACAATGTGGATGATAGACGAAGAAGTATATAAGTTTACATGCCCTTTAATTGCCAATTCAATAATTGTTTTGGCAGAGTCAAAGCCATCTCTTTTCAAAGTAAGGTCTAAAAGTATGTTAGCATCCAGAAAAGCCTTAGAAGCCATACTTTTTTGCTTTTTCTTGATAAAATTCTCTTTTCAAGTCTTTTTTGGAATCGAAATGGGGTGCTTCCAATTTTTCAAGAACTTCTAGCACCGTTTTGCGCTTACTCGGTTGAACAACTTTATTCAGGTAATCTTCAAACAGTTCAGAAACACTGATTTTTTTGCTGGCAGCATATCGTTTTGCTTTAGACAGCAATTCGTTTTCAATGGTAAGGTTGATTCTGACTTTCATATTTCAAATATACGCATAAATTTAGTTTATGCTCAGTTCATTGGCTAACTTGAAATGATCCAATTGATTGAAAGTGAGATGTAAAAAAATTAAGATAGATTTGAATGTAAAACGTTATTTCACATGGACAAACAAAGTAAAAAATTCCTCTACGAGTATTTGAACAATGCATCGCCTACCGGCTTTGAATCGTCCGGTCAGCAAATCTGGCTCGATTATATTAAGCCATACATCAACGATTATATGATTGACGTGTACGGCACTGCGGTGGGTATTGTCAATCCAAAAGCTGCTTATAAAGTCGTGATCGAGGCGCATGCCGATGAGATCAGTTGGTTTGTCAACTACATTACTGATGATGGTTATATCTATGTTCGCAGAAATGGCGGATCCGATCATCAGATTGCCCCGAGCATGCGGGTGAATATCCATACCGAAAAAGGAATTGTAAAGGGCGTATTTGGTTGGCCGGCCATCCACGTGCGAGACGCGGGCAAGGAAGAAGCTCCTAGCTTGAAGAACATCTTTATCGACTGTGGGGCAGCCTCTAAAAAGGAAGTCGAGTCGATGGGCATTCATGTAGGCACGGTAATCACCTTCGAGGCTGACTTGATGGAAATGAACAAGAACTATTTAGTAGGCCGCGCACTCGATAACCGCATGGGAGGTTTTATGATTGCCGAAGTTACGCGCAGACTAAGCGAGAACAAAAAGAAGCTCCCTTTGGCCTTTATGTAGTGAACTCAGTACAAGAAGAAATTGGGTTACGCGGAGCCGAAATGATCAGCCGTAGAATTAAGCCCGATTTGGCGATTTGTACAGACGTTACGCACGATACCCAATCACCGATGTATAATAAAAAGGAAAGTGGCAATCTGAAGTGCGGTTTAGGCCCTGTAGTTTGTATTGGCCCTGCGGTGCAGAACAACGTGCTGAAGGTGATTACTCAAACAGCCGAAAAGAAGAAAATACCATTTCAACGGCAAGCTGTTTCCCGCTCCACCGGAACGGATACCGATTCCTTTGCCTATTCAGCAGAAGGAGTGGCCTCTGCACTTATTTCGTTGCCACTGAAGTATATGC
>JAJTHV010000067.1 GCA_021300095.1 Flammeovirgaceae bacterium
ACAACCTGTCGATTTCTTTTGGTTACATACGGCCACTGTACGATCCGCGAAAGCTAAAGAAGGTGTCCGGTAAGAATCTTTTCCGAAATCTGTTTAAGTCAAAGAAAAAGGCATGAAGGCTGTCATCTCCATTTTTTTAACGGCTATTTTGATCGGCTTCGTTTCATGTGAGTCGTCTGAACCTGCGCCTAATACAGATTACTTTTTGAAATTTTTAGGCAACGATGGTGACCAAACTGGAGTTGACTTTGTCGTTAACTCGGATGGATCTGTGGTCGTATTAGGTAATTCCAGAGCATCAGTCACAGATGACCAGGATATATACATTGCCAAGTTGGATTCAAAAGCTAAACTGGTTTGGGAAATTACGATTGGTGAGTCGCTTGATGATGATGCTAAAGACATTGAGTTGCTCCCAGATGGAAATTTGATTGTATTGGCCAATTCGCAAGTAACTGCCAGTAACAACGATGTGTTGTTGATCAAGTTGGATCAAAACGGGGCAGAGATTTCGCGGGTGCGTCAGGGATTAACAGAGGCAAATGGGACAACTCCCAAAAATGAGAACGCAAAATCCATCACCGTAGTGAGTGATGGCTATATCATTGCTGGAAGTACGAGTTCAATCCCCGAGCCAGCTGTTGATAAGTCTGACTACATGTATATGCGCTTTCTTACAGACCTGTCTTGGGTGAGCGATGCGAGTGGCAATTGGAAGAACTCCAATGGTTTTCAAAATGGCTTTGTAGGCGAAGATGTCGCCATCAAGGTGATTCAAAAGGATGTTAATACGTTCTATGTTTTTGGGTACTCCAATTTGGATGATCTCGGCATCAACCCGACGGCAGACTTTAATTTTACAATTTTTGGAGTTTCAGGAACTGGTACTCAGTTCAGCCAGACTTTGTTTGCGGGTACTACCAACTATGATGAAAAAATGACTGGGTTTTCTGAGGCTTCGGCCCAAACTTTGGTTGGATATTTGATGACAGGTACTTCTCAAAATTTGGCAGATGGTGATATATACCTAGTTAAATTACCCAATAATCTCACCTTTCAAACTTCCGATTTAATTATTTCAAAACAACTTGGACTGAATGTCGGTAAATCAGCTCTTCAAAAAGCGTTTAATGACGCACCAGCAAGTAATAACTACTTTGTGGCCACTGAGAAATTGAATGGCACCTCGCTGGACATTTTGTTAGCCAAATTAGACAACCTTGGGAACCGTCTTTTTGAAGTCTCTTTCGGTAGTAAAGAGGGCGATGATTTTGCCGGGAAAGTAGTAGAATTAAGTAACGGGCGAATACTTCTGCTTGGCACCATGACAATGGGAGGGGTGGTAGATGGCCAAAAGAAAATAGCCCTGCTGAAACTCAATTCGCAAGGCAAACTTGCACCTTAAAAGACGGGTTTTTCTTATAAATTGGTTACTTTTAAGGTCGAATAGTAATTATTATTATTGTTCGTTGTCTAAACCTTTAATCTGAGTAACTTGAACTTCATTTTACCTCTACCTCGCCGAAAACGGCTTCAGCGCACAACACTCCTCTTCGCGTTTTTCTTAGGGTTTATCAGCCTTGGCTTTTCACAAGGTAATTTCAATTCCAATGCTTCTGGCAACTGGACAACCGTTGGCACGTGGACATTAGTAAGCGGAGTCGATGGTGATGGAATCCCTGATGCAAATGATGTTGTTACCATTTTAAATACCCATGCAGTTTTTGTAAGTGATGGAACGGCTACCCCTTCAACTCATGCGTGTAGTTCTCTTACGATTAATTCAGGAGGTACACTTAGAGCGAACTCTGGACTAATTGTTAGAACACTCAATATTTCTAACTCGTTGACAATCGCAGCAGGAGGTACCTACACGGTTGCTGATGCAGGTACCACTGAAACTCATTTTCTAAATATTGGTGGTAATTTTACCAATAATGGAGGTACTTTTACGCCTCTTATAAATAATACAGCGCTTCAAGTTACTTTCAATGGCACGGGCGCTCAAGCGATCAATGGAACAGTTGCAACGCAAACATTCAATTCAGTCATAGTCAACAAAACAGCGGGTACCTTATCTGCAGGTGGAAGCACGACATCGCTAACTTTTTCGAACTTCACACAGACTCTAGGGGATTTTACCGCTCCGGCTACATTTAATGTTACCGGAAATATTGTTTTAACAGCAGGTACGTTCACAGCCGGAACCAACGCTTCCGTTGGTGGCAATTTTACTAGAAATGGAGGGGCGTTTACCCCGGGTGCCGGGACCTTTACGTTCAATGGAACTGGACAGACTTTAGGTGGTACTTTGAGCACCACATTTAATAACCTTACAATCAACAGTGGTACGGTCACCCTTGGCAGAAATACTGTAACCTCTGGCACTCTTTCGATTATCAACCCAGGAGCTTTGGCGTTAAGCACGTTTAATCATAACAGTAACGGGTTACTTAGCTTAAATGGTGGCTCTATATCGGGAACAGGTACACTCACGCTGGCCGGAAATGTGACCACAAATTCAAGTGCCACCACAGCAACCATCAGTGCGCCTACAACTTTATCATCAACGCAAACTTTAACAGTTGGAAACGGGGCTGCAACTCCCGATCTGTCAATTACTTCAGTGGTAACAGGAGCGGCTGGATTAATAAAGTCGGGAACCGGTGAGCTAACTTTATCCGGTGCTAATACATTTACAGGAGGCGTAACATTAACTGACGGAATTCTCAACATCAACAATAGCTCTGCACTGGGTACAGTGGCAGGTACTTTTACAATTTCCGGAGGAACAATCAACAACACTTCTGCAGGAGCAATCACTACCTTAAATTATCCGCAAGCCTGGAATGGAGACTTTACCTTTACAGGTACTCAAAACCTAAATCTTGGAACAGGAGCAATTACACCAAATGCGAATCGATTAGTTACTGTCAATGCGGGAATTCTCACCGTTAATGGAGCGATTGGCGGAGGAGCGGTTTCCATAACAAAAGGAGGTGCTGGAACCTTACTGATTGGTGGATCGAATACCTTTACAGGTGGAGTAAATATAAATGCCGGAATACTTCGCTTAGGGAATGCAGGCGCACTCAATTCCACAACTCCCAATGCCGTTACATTCGGAGCTGGCAGCACTGGAATACTTCAACTCAATGGAAATAGCGTTACAATTTCGGCTCTAAATACCAATGCAACCGTAGGTTCACCGATTGTTGAAGACGGAGTTGTAGGTACACATACACTTACCATTGATGCCTCTGGAGCAAACACGTTTGCTGGCTTACTCAGAAATGGCTCTGCCGGAACTTTAGCAATTACCAAAACAGGTGTAGGTTCACTTGCCCTCAGTGGAAATAATGCATATTCAGGTTCAACCACCCTTTCTTCTGGTACTTTAAGCATAAACAGTTCAACGGCAATTGGAACGGGTACTTTCGTTGTTGCCGGAGGCTCAATAGACAATACAAGTGCTGGCGCGATTACGCTAACTTCGAACAACCCACAATCTTGGAATAGTGACTTCACTTTCGTGGGATCACAAAATCTGAATTTGGGTACAGGAGCGGTTACGCCAAATGCAAGTAGATCGTTAACCATTAATGCAAGTACACTCACAGTAGGGGGTGTTATTGGCGGTGGAGCAATCGGAATATCGAAAACTGGAAATGGTCAACTCACACTTTCAGGCGCCAATACATTCAGTGGAGGATTTACCTTGAATGCAGGAGTATTAAATATCAACAATTCATCTGCCTTAGGTACGGTAGCAGGAACATTTACCATTAATGGAGGAACGATCGATAACACCACTGCTGGAGCTATTTCTACATTGAATTATCCACAAGCTTGGAATAATAATTTTACATTTTTAGGAACTCAGAACTTAAATCTGGGTTCGGGTAACGTTTCATTTTCTGCCAACCGAACGATCACAGTTTCGGCTAATACGTTGACGGTAGGGGGCGCTATTTCCGCGGCCACTTTCAATTTAATAAAATTGGGAGGTGGTACATTAAGTTTTGGAAGTAACGCAGTTGCAATTAACTCGTTAGCTCTCAGCGCTGGTACACTGACTTCTACTTCGGGAACATTAACCGTATCTGGTGATTTCACTAATTCGGGGACGTTCAACAACAATGGCGGTACGGTAGCCTACAACGGAATCGTACCCCAGGCAGTAGCCTCAGTTACTTACAATAATCTCATACTTTCTGGAGCTGGCCAAAAGAATGCATCGGGTAATTGTACGGTCGGGGGCAACTTAACCAACTCATCAGTTTTTGATTTAGGAAACAATACATTGTCAGTTTCTGGCGCAATTAATAACACAGGAGGTACGATTCGTTTTTCCAGTGCTTCAAATGGAATTGCTCTAAATACAGGGACAGTAGAATACTATGGAGCATCCCAATTGGTAACGGCAGGTATCTATAACAACTTGATTATCAATCAATCGAGCGGTGAAGCACTTTTGGCCGGAGATGTAACTGTTAATGGTGTACTTACATTAACATCAGGAAGACTAAACATTGGCTCATTCAATTTAACATTAGGTTCAACCGCGTCAATATCCGTGGCAGGTCCAACGGCATCCAAGATGATAGTTGCCACAGGAGGCGGTGGGGAAGTCAGAAAGATATTCACGGCTAATGGAACATTTGCATTTCCTATCGGGGATAACACTGGATTATCAGAATACTCTCCAATTACAGTAGCGGTTTCAGGCACAGGATACAGTTCAGCTTATGTAGGTGTTTCAGTAGTCGATGCCAAGCATCCTTCCAATGCCAGTGCAGTAAACTTCTTGAGTCGTTACTGGAATGTAACGCAATCGGGGATTACTTCAGGGGCAGCTATTGTAACTGCAACCTACTCGAATGCAGACATAAATGGGTCTGAGGCTTCTATGACAACGGCCGCACTCAACGGTGCCTTTAATCAAGTAACTAACCCATGGGCGCGATATTTAACTACTGCTTTGGGTTCGAATACACTAACTACAACGGTAGCTGCACCATTAACTTCTGGACAGATATCTGCAGTTACAGCCATCACAAGAGCAAATCCTACAGTGAACATTGTAGGAGGCGGAGTTTCATCTTGTAGTGGATCACCCGTTTCTCTCACAGCAAATGGCGTTGGTGACCCGGGTTTTATTTACTCTTGGTTACCTGTTGCTGGGTTAAGTTCCCCAACTATCGCTAATCCAATTGCTTCTCCAACTACCACAACAGTCTATACAGTAACCGCAACTGACGGAAATGGAATTCAGGCAACAAATAACACAACAATAACGGTTAATCCTTTGCCTACATTAACAGGAGCAATACAATCAGCGACTGTTTGTGCGGGTTCAGGTGCGCTGATTAACTTAACTGGTTTATTACCTGGAAGTACTTCAACCATTTCATATTCTATTAATGGTGTAGCACAAACACCAGTTGCAGGAGTTGTTGCCAATGGCGCTGGTGCGGGAAGTTTTACGACAAGCAATCTGTCCGCAGGCAATAACGGACAGAATTTGCAGGTAACAGGAATTACGGTTACAAGCGCAACCCCAAATTGCTCCGCTTCTTTTGCTCAAAATGCATTACTTTCAGTTGACTCTCCAGCTTTAATTACGGTTCAGCCAATTGCTAACACAACCTTATGCGTTGGAAGTCCTTTCAATTTAAGTGTCACGGCAACAGGCATAGGTTTAACGTATCAATGGTTGAAAGGAGCATCCAATATTTCAGGAGCTACTGGAAGTACGTTTACGATTCCTTCAGTTGTTTCTACAGATGCAGGTTTATATTCAGTGATAGTTACAAGTGCAGGTGTATGCTTGCCAACAACTGCAACCAGCGCAGCGTCAACCTTAACGATCAACACGGCTCCGGCAATTACGACTCAGCCGATCGCGAGCCAGACGGTATGCGAAGGAGCGGTTAACACCACGTTCAGCGTAGTGGCGACCGGTACGAGCTTAACGTATCAGTGGAAGAAGAATGGGGTAGATATTGGTGGAGCTACCTCAGCTAGTTACATCATCCCAACAGCCGCGACAGGCGATGTTGGTACCTATACAGTACAAGTAAGCGGCACGTGTGCACCGAGTGTAACGAGCACAGGATCTGTATTGAACATCAACGAGCAACCAGAGATCATCACAGTTACCGGCAATCAAACTGTTTGTGAGGGATCGAGTGTTACCTTCACGGTGAATGCAGGAGTGACGACAACCCCTACGTACCAGTGGAGATTTAACACCACTCCAATTGCAGGAGCTACGAATAGCAGCTATACGATTCCAACTACAACCACCGGAGATGCAGGAAGTTATGATGTAGTGGTGAGTGGCACGTGTACACCGAGCGCAACCAGCGCAGCGTCAACCTTAACAATCAACACAGCCCCAGTAATTACCACCCAGCCGATCGCGAGCCAGACGGTATGTGAAGGAGGGGTTAACACCACCTTCAGTGTAGTAGCGACCGGTACAGGCTTA
>JAJTHV010000062.1 GCA_021300095.1 Flammeovirgaceae bacterium
GTTTTTGCACTATTGCGATGCAAATGTCGAATCAACCTAACCGGCAAAATTGTAAAAATGGGACAGGTCTATTTTTTATCAAAAATCAAAGACATTTTTAGATCGTCTCCGAAAAACTCCTTTGGTGTCAATCCTGTAAATTCCTTGAATTCTTTAATAAAATGTGCTTGGTCAAAATATTCGTTTTTATAGGCCAAGTCAGTTAGGCTAGTAATCTCTTCATTCAGCAACACTTTTAAGGTTGCCTGAATTCGAATTGTCTTTGCGAGTTGCTTTGGGCTTAACCCTATGGCAGACGAAAATTTTCGAGCCAATTGTCTTCGGTTTATGTTGTTGATCTTTGAAAACTCATTCACAGAAAACTGTCCATTTGTAGTGAAGATGGTTTCAACTGTTGATTTTACTATCGTGTCGATTCTGCGTTTATCGGCTAATTCTCTGAAAAGAAAGGTCTCAATAATTTGAATTCGTGCAGATGTAGAGTTTGCGTTTAAGATTTGATTGCCAAGTTGTATACCGTCTTCTCCGAATAACATTTCTAATGACACGGCAGTGTTTTCCATTTCTTTGATTGGAATTGACGTAAAAGGTAAAAATCCATTTGGCTTGAATTGCACAACAAAACTACCTGTTACTCCTATGGGTTCAATCACATAGGGCTTTGTCAATTGTCCAATTAAAAAGCATTTTGGTAAAATGGTTATCTCGCCATTTTGAGAATGATGTTTGTACGTGTCGCCATAATGAAAAATCAATTTCATTGTTCCGTCCGGTACGATAGTGTTTCTGAGAGGTGTATTTTTCTTTTCACCATCTAATGTCCAATACCGTTTGACATATTCTGCCAGTTCGGTACTTGGTTCATATGTTTTCGGATTTAATTCCATTGTCAATTTTAGTACGATGTCCTTTTACGATGACGGCTTAAAGTAGAGTATGCGTATCTTTTACTGTGGAAATTGCGCATGCTCCCAAAAACTTGCACCTATTTCTGTTTTATCTTTTAGTTTCTAGTTTCATCAAAGCTCCTCATCCCCAAAACTTCCACCAAGATTTAGTTTCATGGGTGGTTTTTCTTGGCGAATTCGAGTTTTCATTGAAAGAAACATTCCTATATTCTATTATTTAGTTATCGTCTACTATTCACCCCCTAACCTACACTCTAAAATACTACAATACAATTCATATTGCTTGAACAGCTTTCAAATTTTGTTTTAATTGAATACCTTTAATACTTATCGAGTTTCATGCGACTACTCCCCTGCGTTGCTGGCATTCTTCTTTCGCTCTCAAGTTTCGCTCAGTCGCTTTCGCTGAGCCGAACGTATGACAACTCGCATGGCGAACTGAGCCGCTCGGTGTGGGCTATTACTCAGGATAAACGTGGCATTCTTTACCTCGCCACCGAGCGCGGGGTAATTGAATACGATGGTGTGCAATTTAAGCCGCTCGATACTCCGCCTGCGTACGGCATCATTACGGATGCGACCGGGGTGATATATGTTTCCTGCAAAGATGGCATCGGCCAATTGGTAAACGATGCCAAAGGGGTGATTCACTACCAAAGTCTATTTCAATTTAAAGAGACAGTGGTCAAATTTGAAGATGTCAACATGGCTATTTCGGCCAATAAGGTGCTGGCTGTTTCGTACAACGCTGCACTTGAATACGATCGGAAGAAGAATAAAACGACTGCTTACTTTCCTCCTCCCAACCAAATCTTCTCGCATGGTTTTATTCGCAGCGATACTTCATATACTTCCGTTATTCCCAACGGCCTTTATTACCTGATCGATGGAAAAGCCATGCCGGCTCCTTATGGGGATTGGTTTAAAAATTACCACAATGGAAAAATGAATGCCAGCATGCCGCTTCGGGGCGATCAGCGTTTGCTCGTTTTCGGATCACACCTCTTTCGCTATTCGGGCAAGGATACCCGGCCTGTACCTTTTAAGCTCTCCACGAACTACATGGAAGTAAGCTACATGTATAGCTCTTTATCACTCAACGAACGCGAAAAGATGATCACCACGCTCAATAATGGCGCAGTGCTATTTGACACCAGCGGCATTGTACTAAACACGTTTACAAAACGAAAAGGGCTTCCCGGAAATGCCATACCAAATGGATGGGGCGATCAGAACGGCAATATATGGCTGGGCTTTGAGTACAATAAAACTCCGCTCGCGAAAACCGAAAAAGGCAACGACATTCGCTTTTGGAATGAAAGGTCTGGAATAAAAGGGAGTTTATTGCCCAGTTTTCAGATGAACGACAAAACGTATTTTGCCACCGATTATTATCTATACGTGCTGGAGGATAACGACAACCTAAAAGAAGTATTTGAGCAAGGTGCTTACTATGTAAATAATTGGATCGACTTTAAGATTGGAAATTCGAAGAGCAAACTGCTCGGTGTAATATGGGAATTTTACGTTGCCGAATACAAAAACGGTAAAATGGAACCTATTTATAAGGGTATCGATCGAATCTACATGCGTCAATCTAAACGATTTCCTGATCGACTTTATGTGCTGGACAGCAAAAAATTTGGTTACCTGTCGTTCATCAATGAAAAATGGAGATACCACGAACTAACGAAGCTTGCTGGTACAATTTCCTTTGTAGAAGAAGATGACGGCACCTTATGGTTTCTTTCTGAGAAAAAAAACTTTCTTGTTCGGATGGAAACAAGTCCGAATACCAATGGCCAAAATGAAACGCTAAACTATTTCTATGCCGATCAAGGTATTCCAAAAAATATTCATTCGATTAAATCTATCAACGGGCAATTTTTATTTTTCTCTGATTCTTCCATATTACAATTCAATAGAAAAACGGGAGCGTTTGACACCTGGCGGGGTGCAAGTAAAAAATTGTATAACCTCATGCTACGCTCTACGGTCTTGCATCAAGATACGCTCAACGATGTTCTCTATCTGGCATCTGATGATATAATTACTGAAATAGCGAAAGATAAAAATGGCGATACACTCTACATCACCAATCCATACAAGCGTTTTGAAAACATCGGACCAATTATAGGAATTTTAGTAGACCATAAAGGTTTGCTGTGGGTGACCGGCCTGGATGGGGTGATTTGCTACGATCGAAGTAAAGACCGGAAAAACTACGATCAGGAATTTCAGTGTCTCATTCGCTCTATCGTTGTAGGAGATAACGATTTGCTTTCTGCCAGTGGACTGACAGGGTACGATATACAGAAAATGGAGCCCAACTTGCCATATCAATTTGGTAAACTAAATATCTCATACGCTGCTCCGTTTTTTGATAAAGAAGAAGAAACGCTTTACGCCTACATGCTGGTAGGGCACGACAAAAAATGGTCTGCCTGGGAAAAAAAATCAGTAAAAGAATACAATGACTTGTTTGAAGGAACCTACACGTTTCAGGTAAAAGCCTTGAACATTTACGGGAAGGAAAGTAGTGTTTCGTCTTTTACATTTACCATTCGACCACCTTGGTATAGTAGCTGGTGGATGTACCTGCTCTATTTAATTGGAATTGTCTATTTTATTTCTATGCTTTGGCGCTGGCGCACACAATCGCTTCGAAGAAGAGAAAAAGCGCTTCAAGAAATAGTACGTGAGCGCACCGTTGAGTTAGTAAATGCGAATGAAGAGTTGCGGAATAGTCATCAGAAACTGATGGAACTCAACAAACAACTGGAGGCAAGCGAAGAAGAGTTGAAGCAAGGAAATGAAGAACTGAGCACTACCAACGATCATCTCTTGCAAATGCAAAAAAAATTGGTAGAAAAAGAAAAAATGGCTTCACTAGGTCAGCTCACCGCAGGCATTGCGCACGAAATCAATAACCCGATCAATTTCATATCGGGTGGTGTGCAGGCGATCGAGCAACTGTATGTAGAATTAACAAACCGGCTATCCAACACGCCTTCCGAGGAAATTGAACAAATGAAGGAAGAGGCTAAGAATCTAATGACGAGTATCAACAATGGTGTCTTCCGCACATCCGCTATTATCAAAAGTCTCCGCACTTTTTCCAGCCCGGTGGAATCGCTTGATGAAGGCGGACGCGTGGATGTAAAGGAATGCATTCAAGATGCACTTACTCTTTTGCGTGATAAGTCGCAAAAGGCACAGATTCATCTTGAACTAAATTTTGCGCATGCACATGGCACCAAAGCCAATGCGTCCATGCTCACGCAAGTCTTCGTAAACTTAATCGATAATGCCCTATTTGCCCTTCAGGCTATAGCCACCAAGCGCATCATTCGCATAAGCACATCTGAATCGGATAGCTACTTGGTGGTGAAGGTGCATGACAACGCAGGTAGCATTCCGCCTGAAATGATTAACCGAATCTTCGAACCATTCTTTACTACGAAAGAGGTAGGTGCCGGCACAGGCCTGGGCTTATGGATTTGTTACTCTATTGTTGAAAAACATTCAGGAAGCATTACAGTAGTCAGCAATCCGGAGCATGGCACCGAGTTTAAAATTATCCTTCCGATCGGTCAATTATTGATAAAATGAGGAATTAGGACTTGGGACTTTGGCATTCGGAGGCATTGGGAGGTACGGCCAATTTGCGAATCCCTTTACTCGTTAGTAAATTGAGATGACCAAGCATATATAAAACCCGTGTGAATGGAAGATGTAGTGCCGATAGGCGATCAACTCAGGAGTCGTGACTTATTTGATGCCTTTAAGCTACAGTTAACGAAGGATTTTGAAAAGAGTAATTTCCCTTCGGGCTTTATCAACGAGCTGCCTGCAGACTACCACCGTATTCATGAAAAAATAGTGAACGAACTTCTTCTTTCAGAAACCCGTGCGGATAGCAACCTGAAGCATCTGGTCAACCGCATCGATATCAGTGAAGGTCAATTGAAAAAGCATCTCCATCAACACGCTGATAAAAATCATTTAGCTGTGATAGCCGACCTCATCATCAAACGCGTGTTGCAGAAGGTGGTCATTAAGAGGTATTATCAAAAAGGTCAGCAGTGAGATTTGATAATAGAATGTGATAGGAAGAATTTGAATCGGAAGTACGAAGTTGTCATTCTCCAGCACCAGTTAACCATTTTTTAATGTATATCCAGCCGCGCTGCTGGGTCGTCTTCAACTCAAATTGCAAAAAACGATAGGGATTGCTGGAGATACAAATGGAATGATTACGCTAGGAATCAATACGTAGACCAATCTGCTCAACAAATACAGTTATATACACCTCGCGAAAATTCATTAAACTCTTTTTGACGCGGTAGTCTATTTTGCTGGTAAAAGTGTGAATTATGAAATGTTTGGTATTCGTTCTGTAAAGTAATCGAACGATAGAAAGGTACCATTGTAGGCAATTGAAACAGGTAGCAAAAACGCTCTTGTATTGATTTAATCTACTCGTATGAATCAGGCCTCATGATCATTTCATTTTACACAAAGTCATGAATCACTTTCTTTGGATTGAATGTTCACTGTTTTAATACAGAAATTGACTATCTTCCCTGTGTCACCAATTAGAAATTATTCTGCATCTGATTTTAATTTGCCATCCGTATGATTATCAATGACTTCAACGTAACGGGTCTTACCAACGAGCAAGTAACTGCCGCTCGCAAAAAGTTTGGCGTCAACAAACTAGACTATAAAAAAGAGAATACACTTTTTGACACGATTAACCGTGTGGCGACTGAACCCATGATGATTCTTTTGCTGGTAGCTGCATCCATTTACTTTATTAGTGGTAAAATAGGAGACGGTATTTTCTTGCTCGCTGCCATCGTTTTTCAAACATCCATTTCATTGTATCAATATTCGCGCAGCAAAAATGCACTGGAAAAGCTGAAGGATTTTACACAGCCAAAATGCAAAGTTATCCGCAACAGCGTCATCACCGAAATCAAAAGTGAAGAGTTAGTGGTGGGCGATAGTTTGATGGTCGAAGAGGGCACGTCCATTACAGCGGATGGAACTATTGTTTACTCCAATGACTTTTCTGTTAATGAGTCTATTCTTACAGGCGAATCTCTTCCTGTTTTCAAAGATCCCGGCAAGGAAGATAAATCTATCTTTAGCGGAACTACGGTAGCGAGTGGCTTGACCATTGCAACCATCACCGCCATTGGCAACAACACAAAGCTGGGAAAAATCGGAACGAGTTTGGAAGGGATCACAGAAGAAAAAACTCCGCTGGAAATACAAATTGCAAATTTTGTAAAGAAGATGGCGATTGCCGGTGCTGTAGTCTTCGCCATTGTGTGGGCGCTAAACTACTGGCACACCAAAAATATTCTACAAAGCTTATTGCAATCACTTACCCTGGCGATGAGTATTCTACCGGAAGAAATACCTGTTGCCTTTACCACCTTTATGGCACTGGGCGCTTGGCGATTGATGAAAATGGGTATTGTCGTAAAACAAATGAAAACGGTGGAAACACTGGGAAGCGCTACTGTCATCTGCACCGACAAAACCGGAACGATCACCGAGAACAAAATGAGCTTAGCTAAATTATTCGTACTTGCTACGAATAAAATTGTTCAGCCTGATGGCGAGCTTACCCATGAAGAACGCGACCTAATTGCATGTGCCATGTGGGCGAGTGAACCTATTCCATTTGACCCAATGGAAATGGCATTGCATCAAGCATACCAAGACACCACAAAACAGGATGAGCGCCCAAACTATAAACTCACCCACGAATATCCATTGAGTGGTAAACCGCCTATGATGACGCATCTATTTAAAGATGCGCTAGGTCATACCATCATCGCGGCCAAAGGCGCACCGGAAGCGCTCATGAATGTTTCTCATCTCTCCGAAACACAAAAACAACAGATGAATGAAGCCATTCACTTGCTTACGGCAGATGGACTCCGTGTTTTAGCTGTAGGGGTATCTGATTTTAAAGGAACCGAATATCCGGTCAATCAACAAGATTTGCCTTTTCAATTAAAAGGTATTGTTGCCTTTTATGATCCTCCTAAAAAGAATATTCAAAA
>JAJTHV010000426.1 GCA_021300095.1 Flammeovirgaceae bacterium
GATTTCTTGAAAATGATGGGCTTCAGTGTAGCCGCTGCATCCTTAGCAGCGTGCGAAGCGCCTATCCGAAAAGCCATCCCTTATGTGGTGAAGCCAATGGATGCCGATGCCGGTATTCCTAATTATTATGCTTCTTCTTACGTAAATGGAGGAGATTATTGCTCCGTAGTTGTAAAAGTACGCGATGGTCGTCCGATCAAAATTGATGGAAATACCTTATCCAGCGTAACAAAAGGCGGAACCAGTGCACAAGTGGAGGCTTCTGTGCTTTCTTTGTATGATAACTTCCGCTTACGCGGACCGAAAGCCAATGGCAAAGACACCGATTGGCAAACCATCGACAAAGAAGTGACAGCTAAGTTGGGCGACATCGCTGCAAAAGGCGGTCAGATCCGAATTGTCAGCAATACCATTCTCAGCCCTTCGACAAAGGCAATCATTGAGAAATTCAAAGTAAAATACCCAACCACTACACACGTTCAATACGATCCCATTTCTTATTATGGAATCCTAAAGGCGAATGAAGAGTCGTTTGGAGTTGCTCAAATCCCTTCATACGATTTCAGCAAAGCTAAATTGATCGTCAGTGTAGGAGCCGATTTCTTAGGAACTTGGTTATCACCTATCGAATTCTCTAAAGGTTATGCTACCACTCGCGAAGTAAGCGAGGACAAGAGAGAAATGTCTCGTCACTATCAGTTCGAAAGCAATCTTTCGCTGACAGGCGCAAATGCAGACTACCGTGGTATGATGAAGCCTTCACAAGAGGCGGCTGTTCTTACTCAGATTTACAATATTGTTGCAGGAAAATCGGCTGCTGACTCAGGCGTTCAATATGTAGAAAAAGCAGCTAAGGAATTGCTCGAAAATAAAGGAGCTTCTATCGTAGTTTCAAGCTCGAATGACAAAGAAGCTCAAGTTCTTGTCAACGAAATAAACAACTTGTTGGGTAATTACGGATCTACGATTCTTACCTCATTGCCAGTTAATTTCCGCCAAGGAAATGACGAAGCAATGGCTGCATTCGTAGCCGAAGCCAAAGAAGGAAAAGTAGACGGAGTTATTTTCTATAATTGCAATCCGGTTTATGATCATCCTGCGGGCGCTGATTTAGCAGCTGCTCTGAGGAAAGTAACTTTAAGCGTTTCTACTTCCTATACGCCTGATGAAACCGCATCGGCAGTTGCCTACATGGCTCCGGATAACCACTACTTAGAATCATGGAATGACTTTGAGCCGAAGCCTAATCGCTTCAGCTTATCGCAACCGGCCATCACGCCACTTTTTAAATCACGTCAGGCTCAAGAAAGTTTCCTAACGTGGGCAGGAGAATCAAACGTAGAATACTATTCTACCCTGAACGAGAATTGGAAGAACTGGTTCTTTGCGAAACAGACCGATGTGTTGGATTTCCAAAGCTTCTGGGATAAATGCCTCTATGAAGGTGTTTATGAAGTAGCTTCTGAATTAAAAGAATTAACCTTCACCTCACATGCGGATGATGCGTTGGCAAATGTTGCCAAAAGTGCCAAAGCAGGTGATTTCGAATTGGCGATTTATGAAAGCTATGGAATTGGAAATGGAAGCCAGGCAAACAACCCGTTGCTGCAGGAATTACCCGATCCTATTACCAAAGCAACTTGGGATCATTATGTAACCATTTCTCAAAAGGACGCTAAAAAATTAGGATTAGAAAATGATGCAGAAGGCAATACCAAGCTGTTAACAATTTCAGTTGGTGGTAAGTCAATCACGTTGCCTGCATTGATTCAACCGGGACAAGCTCCGGGCACAATCGGCATTGCATTAGGCTATGGCCGTACTAATGTAGGCGAAGTAGCTAAAGGTTTAGGCCTTAATTTATATCCATTCGTATCAACAGCAAACGGTTCTTTGAACTACACTGCATCAGGTGTGAAAGTAGTAGCTACTGCTGACGACTTTCAGTTAGCGCAAACACAAATCCATCAGACTTACATGGGGCGTGCAAGCGTGATTCAAGAATCAGTTCTATCTGAGTTTAAGAAAAATCCGGCTGCCGGACGTGAGTTTCCAAAGATTTCAAATTGGGATGAGAAGGTAGACGCTTCTTCCTTGTCTCTATGGAAAGGTCATGAATATAAAAACCATTATTGGGGTATGGCGATCGACCTCAACACATGTAACGGTTGCGCGGCTTGCGTAGTCGCTTGTAATGTGGAGAACAACGTAGCCTTGGTTGGTAAACAAGAGGTCATCAACCGCAGAGAGATGCATTGGTTGCGCATTGACCGCTATTACAGCAGCGATGCAAATCCTGAAAATTATGATGCGGCAGAAATTGCTTCAGAGAATCCGGAAGTAGTATTCCAGCCAATGATGTGTCAGCATTGCAACAATGCACCTTGTGAAACAGTATGTCCGGTGGCTGCCACAACACACAGCACCGAAGGCCTGAACCAAATGACGTATAACCGTTGTATCGGTACCCGCTATTGTGCTAACAACTGTCCTTATAAAGTAAGACGTTTCAACTGGTTCAAATACCACGATAACCAACAGTTCTATCAATCTAACCCAGCTATGAACACGGATTTGGGAAGAATGGTATTGAATCCGGATGTTACCGTTCGCTCTCGCGGTGTTATGGAGAAATGCTCTTTCTGCGTACAGCGCATTCAAACTGGAAAGCTGACCGCGAAGAAGGAGAGAAGACCGATGAAAGACGGAGAAGTTGTTACAGCGTGTCAGGCTGCTTGTACCACAGGTGCCATCGTGTTTGGAGATATGAACAATCCGGAAAGCAGCATCAGCAAGTTGCTGAAGATTGAAAGCGATCCGAAACGTCCTTATGGAATTGATAAGAAAATCGGAAATCCACGCGCGTACCGCGTACTGGAAGAAATTGGTGTGAAACCAAATATTTTCTATCTGACCAAAATCAGAAACAAAGACGAGAAAAAAGAACACGCATAAAACCAGTTTTGATTTTTATTGAATTTAAGATATGCAAGTAACTTCTTCGATACGCGAACCGCTAATTACCGGAGGTAAAACCGTCCATGATGTTTCAGAAGACATTAGCCGTCAGGTAGAAGGTAAACCCACTCAATTGTGGTGGATTGCCATGGGTATTTCCCTGACGCTTTTTGCGTTTGGCTTCTATTGCCTTTGCACTCTTCTTTGGGAAGGGGTAGGGGTTTGGGGGTTAAATAAAACAGTAGGTTGGGCGTGGGATATCACCAACTTCGTTTGGTGGGTTGGTATCGGTCACGCAGGAACGTTGATCTCTGCCATCCTTTTGTTATTCCGCCAGAAGTGGAGAATGTCTATCAACCGTGCCGCGGAAGCGATGACCATTTTTGCCGTTATTTGTGCGGCTACATTCCCGTTCGCTCACATGGGGCGTTTGTGGTTAGGATTTTACTGGGTGTTTCCATTACCCAATACATGGGGTTCGCTTTGGGCTAACTTCAACTCACCATTGTTGTGGGACGTGTTTGCAATCTCAACGTATTTCTCGGTTTCATTGGTGTTCTGGTACATGGGACTTATCCCTGACTTCGCAGTTATCCGCGACAGAGCGGTTCGCCAGGGACATCAGCTTCGTGCCAACATTTATAACTTTTTAAGCTTTGGATGGGATGGTGCCGCTAAAACATGGAGCCGCTATGAATCGGTTGCCCTGATTCTGGCAGGTCTTTCAACACCTCTCGTATTATCAGTTCATACAATCGTATCCATGGACTTCGCTACTTCGGTGGTTCCGGGATGGCACGCTACCATTTTCCCTCCCTACTTCGTGGCTGGTGCGATCTTCTCTGGTTTTGCCATGGTGTTAACGCTTCTTTTAATCACTCGCAAAGTGTTTAAACTGGAAGATTACATTACTATCTACCACGTAGAGTTGATGAACATCATTATCATCGTGACAGGTTCAATCGTAGGTATCGCTTATATCACAGAGTTCTTCATTGCCTGGTATGGTCAGGTGCCAGCTGAGCAATATGCGTTCTATAACCGTATGCAAGGTCCGTATTGGTGGGCATACTGGTCCATGATGACGTGTAACGTAATTTCTCCTCAACTCTTCTGGTTTAAGAAAATCAGAACGAATCTGGTGGCTACGTTTGTGTTGTCAATCATCGTGAACATCGGTATGTGGTTTGAGCGTTTCGTGATCATTGTAACGTCTATTCACCGTGACTATGTTCCTTCAAGCTGGTCGATGTTCCACCCTACATTGTACGATGCAGGAGAGTACATTTTCACATTTGGTTTATTCTTTACGGCCTTCTTGTTATTCGCCAAGTTTTTCCCGGTGATCAACATGGCAGAGGTAAAGAGCATTATTAAGTCATCATCAGAACAGAAGCACTAATATATGGAGAGCAATAAGAACTTTGTTGTCGGAATATTTGAGGATGAAGACGTGCTATTGCACGCGGTAGAGCATACACGCGAGAAAGGATTGAAAATCCATGAGGTGTATTCTCCGTTTCCGGTTCACGGCTTAGACGAGGCATTGGGATATAAGCGTTCGCGCTTGCCAATTGCTGCATTCTTATTCGGCATGACCGGCACTTCTTTAGCCTTATTGATGCAGTTCTGGATGTTGGGTTACGATTGGCCAATGATCATTGGTGGTAAGAACCACGCTTCGTTGCCTCCCTTTATTCCGGTAACTTTTGAAATGACGGTGTTGTTGGCGGCTTTTGGTATGGTGGGAACCTTCTTTATCGCCAGCGATATGAAGCCTTACAAATGGCCGCGTCAGTTTGATCTTCGTAGCACAGACGACAAGCACGTAGTGGCTGTGGACTTAGCTGCAAACAAAATGAGTAAAGAAGAAATCAGCGCTTTGTTAAAATCACAAGGAGCGTCCGAAGTAAACGAAAAGAATTTTTAATTGAACGTTGCTATGCGAATAGGATTAAAATTATCAATGGGTCTTCTGGTGGTTGTTTTCATGGCCGCTTGTAAGGCGAGTGGAGATTATCAGGGTTTGGAGTATGCTCCGAACATGTACCACTCGGTTGCTTACGAGCCGCTTTCTCAAATTACCGACCCGAATCAAGGAAAGTTTACCAATGCGTTGAACAATGGAAGAGGAGAGTTTTATAACTCAAACCAATACAATCCTTATAATATGAATTTGCGTTTGCCTCCCGCGAACACGGTAAGAAGAACTGCTACAGGTTGGCTGCCGTACCGTGGAGCGAATGACAGCACCGGCTTACGTTTGGCGAATAAGCTGGTTAATCCGTACGATTCAGCAGCGGCAATTTTAACGCAAGGAAAAGCTTTGTATGAAATGTATTGCCAACATTGCCATGGCGCCAAGGCGGGTGGTGATGGAAAGGTAGCAACAGGAGTTAAGATAGATGGTGTGGAGCACAGCGTTTACCCTGGAGTTGCCAACTTAAAGGGTGATGCTTACAAAAATATTACCGAGGGGCACATCTTTCATGTCATTACCTATGGCAAAGGCTTGATGGGATCGCACGGTTCTCAGGTAAGCGAAGAAGATCGCTGGAAGATCGCCAGGTATGTAAAACAACTACAAAAGAATTAATTTCTATTCTCAATGATAGCGGACGAAAAATACATTTTCAAACCTCAGACCAAGCAAAAGCTATTTATCCTGATCGGTGTTGGTTTATTGCTTTTTGTTATTGGGGTATTCATGGCCCAAAATGGCGGTCATCATGAAGCAGCAGAAAAGCATGCTTCCACTGAGATAGCAAAGGAATTACTGGCAAGTACCGAGCCTGCTCAGCATGGGGCTGCGCATGCACCAGCTGCCGAAGGACATCATGGAAGCCCTACCTGGTTGAAACGCATTTATACTTCTTTGTGGCAGAATAACATCTTCTTTGCCGGCATCGGAGTTATCGGATTATTCTTCATCGCAATTCAGTATGCTGCGCAAGCAGGCTGGTCTGCGCCTATCAAGCGTATTCCTCTTGCAATTGGTGCCTGGATTCCTGTTGCCGGAGTGTTGACTTTTATTCTTTGGTTGCTTGTGCACGGGGATATCTTTCATTGGACCGATCCAAATCTATATATAAAAGGAAACGAGCATTATGACAAAATATTGGTAGGTAAGAAAGCATATTTCTTCGGGCCTTTTAATGAAGGTACATTCCCGATCTTTTATATTGTAAGAATGGTGTTGTTCTTCGGCCTGTGGTATATGTTCTTTACCTGGATCAAGAAGGAAATGTTGGCGGA
>JAJTHV010000223.1 GCA_021300095.1 Flammeovirgaceae bacterium
AACTCCAAGCAAATCAAAAATTATATTGTTTGTCCTCGAAAGCGCAGTTAGCATAGACAATAGCTTTTTGTGATTATTAGTAAGTCGTCTTACTTGCGTTGTTGGTTTCAAGTCACATAAATCATACACCTTATTGACGCTCCAGTCAGATGGATTCGCATTGCGTTTTATAAAACGTCTTACAGTCATGGGGCGAAAGAATCTTGTCCATCCTTCCTCAACTATGTGGTTAACAAACACAAAGTCAGCATTCATTGCCACACTGGATATCTCTTTCTTTCTAGTCAATACGTCAACCATTCTAAAGAGTACTTCCGTGAAATGCGGTCCATTCGGTAATTCGATGATCACAATGTCGCCTTTGTCCACCGTGAATGGAGGAATGTAAAATTTGTCAATAATAAGTCCTTCTGATTGTACCACTCTGTCCAGAAATTAATTGCCTACAACCCTCGCTAGCGGGGTTCCATCATAAACTTTTGCTAAACCCCTCGCTAGCGCCTAAGTTAGTTTCGGGGTCTTAAAAATAAAAGTCTGACCTGCGATTTGTTGCGTGACCTCACTCGGCTTTCTTCTTGATTTAGAGTTTCGAATGTAAACGTGGAGTCTGCTGCTTAACGAACGGTAATGCGGTTAGGCGTTCAAACGCAAAGAAAATCGCATGTAAACGAAAGTGTGTTACTTTGTTTATAGATATTGCCGCTAATTAATTCCCTAACTCTTTCTATGAAAGGTTTGTTGCGTAAGTACATTTCCGTTGCATGGGTCGTATTTCTTATCTTTTCGGAAAGCAACTTGTTCTGTCAGCAATTGCCACATTTCACGCAGTTTAGCCTAAACCCATACCTGTTCAACCCTGCACTGGCAGGAACAGAAGATTTTATCCATTTACAGGCTAACATTCGTTCACAGTGGACTGGGTTCAAAGGTGCTCCTCAAACTGCATTTCTTTCGGGTCATACAACTTTAAATAAAGAGACGATTGGGTATGGCACGAATAAGAAGTTTGCAAGGGAACGATGGAGATCTATTGGTGGCATAGTCATGCTGGATAAAACGGGGCCCATAAGCCAGTCTGGCGCATACGGAACATTTGCATACAACCTACCTCTTTCTTCTAAAGGCCACCGGTTTTCATTTGGTGCGAATGCAGGTCTGAAGAGTTTCTCTTACAATCCCGATGGATTCTTGGCGAGTCTTTCCAACATCAATGATCCTGTTATTCAAACGGCTTACTCTACTATGGTATTCGATATTGATTTTGGTTTTTGGGTATATAGTCGGAAATTTTTTATTGGAGCCTCCGCCTTTCATCTCTTGAATAATGATGTAAAAAACAGCAACATCGTGATGAGCACAACACAATCTTCCAGCAGTCTTGCGCGGCACTTTTTTGCTATGGCAGGTTATAAGATAGATGTGCACAAAGATCTCTTTATCGTTCCCTCGGTGCTTGTGAAACAAGTACAATCCATGCAACCTGCCTACGATATAAACTTGAAAGCAGTATACATCCAAGATTATTGGGTTGGCGTAGCTTATCGAAGTAACGATTCATTCTCCACATTTCTGGGATTGCTGATTAACAAAAAGTTGGAAGTAAGTTACTCCTATGATTTACTCGTTTCTTCGATCAGAGAAAGTTCAATTGGCAGTAACGAAATTTTGATTGGGTATCGGTTTTCGCATAAGCCAAAAACCATATGCCCGGATAAGTTTTGGTGATGTATTTTAAAAATGAACCACATAAATTACGTAGTATGAAACCCCGCAGTTGCTATTTCCATTTGTTATGGGTTGCCTTATTGGTAGTTGCCGCAGGTAATTCAACCGCACAATTGATTGATCCGAAATCGCAGCAGAAAATAGTTCCTACCTATAAAAATCCATTTTACCCTGATTGCGATGGAACCCCTCAACAGACTTATTCGCAAAAATTAGAAGAAGTTAATGTGTTTGTTAAATGGCAAGCGGATCGAAAGAAAGCAAGAGCAAATGCACGGACATTTCCTGTTCGCTATACGGTGCCAGTGGTTGTTCACCTTTTTGAAGATGTACCAGCGATTACGGATGCCGATGTTATTCGCGCTATTGCAGACTTAAACAACGCGTTCGCGCATTCCAATGATAATCCTCTTGGCTCTAACTGGAACTTTGATGGTTGCCCAACCTGCACCCCTGATGGAATTGATACAGAAATTGAGTTCTGCCTTGCACAACGTACTCCTGATGGTGGAGTTACCAATGGCATCAATCGAATTTCCACTGAATATGCAAAGTATGACGCAGACCTTGAGGGAGTAAAGTTATTATCAAAGTCTACCTGGGATCCTAAATATTATTTGAATATCCATGTGGTAACAGATATCTACAATGAGATAGAAGCAGAACATAATGGAAAATCGTGGTGGACACGCAGTAAAGCAGCCGGTTTTGGTGGTGGCGTTGGGCCCGGTGGAGCTAGCTCAACAGGAGTGGGAGGCGGAGCTATTGTCTCTGGTCTTGGCACGGTACTGGTAGCGCATGAAATTGGTCATTGCCTCAACCTTGCTCATACTTTCGCACCTGCCACCTTTAATGGCGCTAAGGTTTTTTGCATTAACAACAATTGCTTATTAGATGGCGATGGAATCTGTGATACACCTCCTGATAGCAGACGTTCCACTGCCGATTGCAATAATCCGGATAATAGTTGTAGCACCGATGCTCTAAGTTTTTCGGATGGACTTGGTAACATTCTAAGTCATCCGCGCAGTGACCTTGCCACTTCTCCTTACCGGCTCAACGACAAAGTGGATATGATTTCGAATTTTATGGATTATACGAAGGATGAATGTGTATCCGATTTCTCACCGGGTCAAAAAGAACGGATGTTATTCGTATTATCCGGAGGTGGAACATTTGGAAATTATAGAAGTCCACTGGTTACGCAGGCACCATCCAACAACAATGCATGTACCAAACCTTGCGGAGATATCTATGTAACAGTTACTCAAAGCAAACGCTATCCGCTGCCGGGTGAAGTAATCACATTTGCAAGCACCGCTACCGGTGGTGTAGTGAGCACGTATGATTGGTATGTGGAAGATTTATCGGCATTGGAGCTTGGTCAGATTGCCTGGGTAAAAGGATCGGCACCGATTGGGCTACTACCGACAGAACACAATCCAACTTTGAATTATACCTTTCCTGCGGCCGGCAAGTATAGGGTATTGTGCCGTGCCATTGATGCTACAGGGTGTTATGCTTCGTATGCAATAAATGTATTTGTAAGCTGCGGTGTAGATGCACGCTTTTGGCCGAACAAGCGTCTTATCGCTGCCAAGGCAGCCACACCGGCAGAAATAGCGAGTGGAATCAACTTTGGCTTTCAAGATACAGTCACATTTTTTAACCGGTCGATTGGAGCCGATACGTATACCTGGACTATAAAACATAAACTTACGGAGAACTCTCCCTCTACTACAATTCCCACATTTACCAAAGTTTTAGCAGGAGCTCCTCCTACCAGCGATCATACCGTATTTGATCCGGCTATTGATTTGCAATACATATTCCGGCAGCCTGGCTTTTACACGATTCAGTTAGAAGCAAAATCAGGTGCTTGTCAGGATACAACGAATGTCTTCAAGTTGTTAGTAGAAGATGCAACTGTTGATGGAACTATTTCATTTGGTGCTCAGTGTATAAAAGATGACTCTATTAGCATTGAGCTGAATGTTTCAAACTATGGTTACGATACCATCCCGAGAGGTACACCTGTCTCCTTTTATGAAAATGATCCAAGGCGGGCGGGCTCCGGTTCGAGGTTGCTATACACCTACTATCTGGAAGATATTGTGTATGGGCATGATGCGGGAGAGACATTTCGCAATATCAAGTTTAAAACAGGCCCCAAAGTGAAGGACGTTTGGGCTATCTTTAATGATGCCGGAACTACTACATTCCCCATAGTACTACCGCCATCGCCTGAAGGCGTGTTGTCAAGCCTGAGTAATGAATCATTTGTTCCCAATCCGTTGTATCCACCGTTGCCTGGCCCATCGCCTCCGCGAATTTACGAATTGCAGTACGGCACCGCATGGAATCAAAATGACTTTCAGTTTGCTATCGATTTAGCTCCAACAGATACTACCGTATGTGCTTTTTCTACGTATGAGTTTGTTGGTTCAACTAAAAATGGATCAGCAACAACCTGGGAGTGGACGCCTGCTGCTGATCTGACATGTACCAATTGTGCAACTCCCAGGCTTACACTAGCTGACGTAGGCCGGAATCTCAAAGTAAAAGTCACTAGCCAAACCGGTTGTCGAGACTCGACCGAGGTAAGGATCAGAGTAACGAATCCTTCTTTGCCGGGGGTGATAGACCCCACTCCAATATGTCAGGGTGGTACTTCTCCGAACTTAGCTGCTGCAATAACAGGCACAGCCGTAAAGTGGTATACAGCTGCAACGGGAGGAACAGGCAGTACTACTCCACCCATTGCAGATACGAGAAACCTTGGCGTATTTAATAACTGGGTGACACAATCGGTGGGTGTTTGTGAAAGCCGGAGAGTAAAGGTTACGTATACGATCGAACCTTCTTTGACACCTTCGCCAATCATTGCCAATCCTGCTGATATTTGCGTGGGCAGTATCCCACCTTTGCTGACTAATTCAGTAACCTCATTGATAGGTGCGAATCTTAGATGGTATCCGACTGCAGTGGGAGGAACTTCAGACGCCACAGCACCAGTGGCCTCTTCTAGCAGTGCCGGAACATTTGACCATTGGGTATCACAAGTAATCGGAACACAGAGCTGCGAAGGTCCACGCGCTAAAGTGACGTACGTTGTAAAACAAATTACCCCGCTCCCCACTGTCGTAAATCCACCTGACATCTGCGCGGGAGAAAATTTGAATCTTGTTAATTCTGTAAGGACGGGAGGTCCTGACTTACGTTGGTATACTACGGCTTTCGGTGGCCTAGGTACGACTTCTATTACGCCCATCACAACTATTGCTAATAGCTATAGCTATTGGGTGAGTCAAATTGTTAATGAGTGTGAGAGTGACCGCGTTCCGCTAACTTATAGTGTAAAATCAATTCCTCCGGAGCCTACGATAAGTCAAATAAATCCTATTTGTTTAAATGCTCCCCCTCCCAATTTAGCAACCTTGGTTAATGGAAATATGCTAAAGTGGTATGCTGCATCAACGGGTGGCATTGGTTCGGTGGGTGTGCCCACAGCAAGTACAAAAGAGGCCGGCATGTTTGATTTCTGGGTTTCGCAAACTATCAATGGATGCGAAGGACCGAGAGCAATGCTCGGTTATTCCGTAGAATCTGTACGTGTGGAATTGGATGACTTATTCACGATAGATGAAGGTGAGTCTCAAGAGCTCCTGGCTAGTATTTTTGTTTCTCCTGATGATCGAAGTTATCGCATTGTATGGACGGATGTTAACAATCAAAGTATTGGAACAACCGACAAAATAACTGTGAACCCTATTTATACAACGGACTATTTTATTAAAGCCACATCTTCTATTGGATGTGAAGCTGATGGAAAAACGCGTGTGAAGGTGATCAACAAACTTTATCCTGCTGAGATCTTTTCTCCCAATGGTGATGGAGCCAATGAAACCTGGCAGGTAAGGAACATTGAAGAATTTCCGGATGCAACCGTAACCGTTTATAACAGGTGGGGCAGCCCTATCTTCAAATCTAAAAATTATACCAATACATGGAACGGGACGTCTGATGGAAATCCATTGCCCGTGGCCACTTATTA
>JAJTHV010000343.1 GCA_021300095.1 Flammeovirgaceae bacterium
AAAAGAAGTAGCCAACTTTTTAGAATCCATTGCCCCGAGGGCCTATCAGGAAAGTTATGATAACAGCGGCCTGCTCACGGGCGAACCCAATGCGGTAGTGAAAGGCACTTTGGTGAGCCTCGATTGTACCGAAGCAGTAGTAGACGAAGCCATTGCAAAAAACTGCAATCTGATCGTAGCCCATCATCCGATTATCTTCAAAGGACTAAAGAAGCTTACCGGTCAAAACTACATCGAGCGGACTATCATCAAAGCCATTAAAAATGATATTGCGATTTATGCCATTCATACCAATTTAGATAATGTGATGGCGGGGGTGAACAAGCGAATTGCAGAAAAGATCGGGCTTACCCAATGCCGCATTTTGCAACCCAAAGCCAATACCTTAATGAAGCTGACTACTTTTGTTCCACCGGAAGCCAAAGATCAGGTGTTGAGTGCGTTGCATCAAAGCGGAGCCGGGCAAATTGGTGAATACAAGAATTGCAGTTTCGAAGTATTGGGCGAAGGAACCTTTCAGCCAAGTGCGAATGCTAACCCAACCATTGGCACACAAGGCAAAAAAGAAACGGTGAGAGAAGCTCGCATCGAAGTGATCTTTCAGGAGCACCTGAAAAGCAAAATCGTGAGTGCCTTGCAAACTGCACATCCCTATGAAGAAGCGGCCTACTACCTCCACCGTCTCGAAAACGAAAATCAGGAAGTAGGTGCGGGCATGGTGGGCATGCTGGCTGAGCCAGTGGAACTAATCGACTTCTTACAGGGTTTGAAAGTACGCATGAACATTTCCACCATCCGATACACCGCCCCGATTGGCAGAAAAATTCAAAGGGTGGCAGTATGTGGAGGGTCAGGAAGTTTTTTGTTGCCAACAGCCATCGCTGCGCAAGCCGATGTCTACGTTTCTGCCGATTTCAAATACCACGAATTCTTTGATGCCGAGGGCAAAATCGTGATTGCCGACATTGGCCATTTTGAAAGCGAACAATTCACAAAAGACCTGCTTTCGGAGGTTTTAAGGGAAAAATTTACTACGTTTGCAACCACTTTTTCAACGACTAACACAAATCCAATAAGCTATTTATAAGTAATGGAAAATCAGACAGTTACACAGAAACTTGAAGCGCTTGTAAAACTTCAGTCCATCGATTCAAAACTAGACGAACTTAAAAAATTGAGAGGCGACCTTCCTGATGAGGTTCAGGATTTGGAAGATGAAATGGAAGGCTACAAAACCCGTTTAGGACGCTTTGAGGGTGAAATGAAGGAGTTGGAGGAGAACATTAAGAAGAATAAAGAAGGTATTAAAGAGGCTGAAAAGCTGATCAAAAAATACAACGAGCAACAAAAAAACGTAAAGAACAACCGCGAATTTGACGCCATCACCAAAGAAGTAGAACTGCAAGAGTTGGAAGTTCAGATTTGCGAGAAGAAAATCAAAGAAGCCAAAGAGAAGATTGAAGCGAAGAAAGCTGAAATCAATTCCATCGAGGCGATTATCAAAGACCGCAATCAGGATTTAGACAATAAGAAAGGCGAATTGCAGGATATTTTGGCTGAAAGCCAGGAAGAAGAAAAACGCCTGATGAGCGAGCGCGAAAAGGCAGTGAAGAAAATTGATGATAAGATGTTGAAGCATTACGATCGCCTGCGTAGGAGCTTGAGCAATGGGTTGGCTGTGGTTCGCGTTGTACGCGGTGCAGCAGAAGGTTGTAACATCATCATCCCTCCACAAAAAATTGCTGAGATCAGAGAGAAGAAGAAAATTGTTATTGACGAGCACTCAGGCCGTATTTTGGCAGATGTAGACTTAGGCTCTATGGAAGAAGAACCAAAACCTAAGAAAGCAGCACCTGTTAAACGAGCCGTTAAAAAAGTTGCTTAGTCAGTTATCCATATCACTCACCAAAAAAGCAGGCCTTCTCGCCTGTTTTTTTTTCGTGTTTCACAGTGCTGTTGCCACTGATAAAATCTGGCAATTCAGCCCTGAAATGCAGAAAGCCTATCAGTTGGTTTTAAATCTTCAACCTGAGTTAGCCTTGGTACAACTGAATAAAATCACTTACAAGAGTGATGAGTTGCACAAAATGTATGTACTCAGCCTTAATGAAACCATCGACATTCTGGTAACAGAAGACCCGAAACGACTGGAACAATTTGAAGCGAACTACAAAATCCGTCAGGATTATTTAGACGATCTTCCAGCTAGCCCGGAAGTGTTGTTTTTGCAGGCAGAGTTGAATTTGCAGCGCGGATTCAATTTGCTGAACACGGGACAAGAGTTCAACGCAGTGTTCGCCATTCGCAGGGCGTATAACATGGTGCAAGAGTGTCAGAAAAAATATCCTGATTTCGTACCCATCAAAAAAACAGCCGGTGTCATTCAAGTGATGGTGGGTTCGGTACCTGATAAGTACGCTTGGTTCATGGGACTACTCGGCATGAAAGGTCAGGTAGTGGCCGGACAAAAATTGCTTTCCGAATTACGTTTATCGAAATCATCGTTAAGCTTAGAAGCAACCATTCTGTTTTTCACTGTAAAGGGATTTATCAACCAACATTTTGCCGAAGCTGCCCAAGGGATGAAAGATTGTTTGAAAGAGCAACCCAACAATCGGCTGGTGTTATTCATCGCCATCAACATGCTGATGAAGGATGCACAAGCTGAAAACGCGTTGGAATTATTCGCGATTCTCGACAAACAAAATCAGGGTCTCCCCTTGTACTATGTGGAGTATCTTCATGGAGACGCGCTGCTACAAAAAGGCGAATACCAAAAAGCGATTCCTTATTACCAAAAGTTTCAAAAAGGCTATCGCAGCGTCAGCTATGTGAAAGATTCTTACTATAAGATTTCGTTGTGCTACTGGCTAATGAATGATGAAGTGCAGGCCAAAGTCAACTTCGAAAAAGCCAAAGTAATGGGCAAAGATAATGCTGAGCCGGACAAACATGCAGCCAAGCAATTGGAAGAAGGAAAACTACCCAACGCCAAGATTTTAAAAGTTCGTCTGCTGACCGATGGCGGTTATTATCCGGAAGCAACCACCGCATTGCAAGCTATTACTCTAGCTGAATTGAAGAACCCGAAAGATCAGGCAGAGTTTGCTTACCGCAAAGCACGACTCGCCCACAAACTAAAAGATATTGCAGGCGCCAAGACTTTCTACCTCCAAACTATTCAGTTAACAAAAGATAATCCGTGGTACTTTGGAGCAAGTTCCGCCTTGCAATTAGGCTATCTGGCGCAAGAACAAAAAGATTTTGTAAACGCGCGTAAGTACTTTGAGATGGCGATGAGTTACAAAAAACACGAATACAAATCTAGCATTGATGCGAAAGCAAAGGCTGGGCTAGAGCAAATCAAACCCGTTAAGAGCTAGTTGCCACCTTCGAAAGTTTTTCTTTCTCTTTGGAAACTTGATAAAGCAAGCCAAGGTGTTCAATGTCATTATGCTTTTTGATGGTAAAAATCGAACCCGTGAAATCGAGTTGATAGAGGCACAAATTCTGATGCTCAAACATATCCATGCTCTTGAGCGGGTAGTTTAAGAGTTCGCAGAGAATAATCCGTAATGCACGACCGTGCATGCAAATCAAAACATTCTTTTCCTCCGTCTTGGACATAATATGGTCTAATGCAACCCGCTGACGTGCCACCACATCTTCAGGGCTTTCGCCACCCTGAATGCGCTCGGCTGTATTGCCGGATTGCCACTGCTTTAGCATCCAATGATAATAGGCATCTTCTTCAGGAGTGATCTTTTGTCCCTCATTCGTTCCCCAACTGATCTCGTTGAGACCTTCCAGTTTTTCGAAGGGAATCCCCATCTCGATAAAATCGCGAACCGACTCGGCAGTGCGCTTCAATTTTGAGATGTAGATTTTATCAAAAGGTACCGAGCGATAGGTTTCAAAGAAAGCCTTTGCCTGCAGTTGACCGATGTCATTCAGTGATGAATCTACGCCACTTCCCTGCACAATGCCCTTCAGGTTGAAATCCGTTTGGCCGTGGCGAATGATATATATTTTTTTGGTGGTCAATTTCTATTAATTTGCC
>JAJTHV010000026.1 GCA_021300095.1 Flammeovirgaceae bacterium
AGTACATCAGCATACAAAGAATGATCAGCAAAACACCTGTAATCGTAGCATGTTTGGTTTTTAACAAAGGCAAAGTAGCCACAGCTACACCAAGCATCCCCATGAAGATACTGAGCCATTCTCTCCAGAGAACTTTACGCTTCATGGTTTGAGCTGAAAGGATGCCAATCAATAAGGGATTCAAAGCGATGGCCATGGTGGTGATACCGGCTGCTACATTCTTCAAAGCAATGATAAAAATGCCGAGATACAATGCGGTGTTGAATGCACCAAAAACAGTTACTTGCCACCACTCTTTTCCGGAGGGAAGCACATAACGCATGATGGCGTGCGAAAACAGCAGCAATAAAATACCTGCGGCCAGAAATCGAATAGTAAAAAAAGTGAGTGGCTCAACGGATTGAATCCCAAACTTTCCTGCCGTAGAAGCTGATGCCCATAGCAAGGCAAAGGCAATTCCGGTGAGGACGTAGTTCAGGTTCTTCAAGACGCTATTTCAGTTCGTACAAATTAGCTAATGGTAGATCCTGGGCTTACTGATTCGTTTGGTTGTAGTAGTCGAAGCTTACCGTCTTTATCTTCAGCCATCAAAATCATTCCTTGCGACTCAACGCCCATGATTTTACGTGGTGCGAGGTTAACCAAAATGGTGACTTGTTTGCCAATTACTTGATCGGGTGAAAAGTGCTCAGCAATTCCACTCATTACTGTGCGCTTATCAATACCCGTATCTACCTGAAGCTTCAATAATTTTTTAGACTTCTCTACGCGTTCTGCAGTAAGAATGGTCCCCACGCGGATATCCATCTTAGAGAAATCATCAAATGTTATTTCGGTTTTTGCCGGTGTGACGGGTTGACTGGCTAGTTCCATGGCTTTTTTTGAATCCAATAATTTTTTAACCTGTTTCTCAATTACTTCATCTTCAATCTTTTCAAACAATAATGAAGCTACACCCAATGAATTGCCTGCTTCCATCAAGTCAGCGGATCCGGATTTGCTCCAATCCAATTGCTGGAAGTTTAACATGTTACGTAATTTCTGTGCTGTGAATGGAAGGAAAGGCTCCACTACAATGGACAAGTTAGCAGCAATCTGCAATGAAATATTGAGTATCGTTCCAACGCGTTCTAAATCAGTTTTCGCTAATTTCCACGGTTCCGTTTCTGCCAGATACTTGTTTCCTAAACGCGCGAGATCCATCACTTGTGCCGTTGCTTCGCGAAAGCGGTAGGCTTGAATGGATGCACCAATCTTGCCGGGTAGTTCTTTCAGGTCGCTGATGACCTTCTGATCAATTTCTGATAAAGAACCACGTGCCGGAATTTTATTGTCAAAATACTTTTGCGTAAGCACGAATGCACGGTTCACAAAATTTCCAAAAATAGCTACCAGCTCATTGTTATTCTTCGCCTGAAAATCTTTCCAGGTGAACTCGCTGTCTTTCGTCTCGGGTAAATTGGTTAGTAAAGCGTAGCGCAAAACATCGGGCTTATCCGGAAAATCGGCTAAATACTCATGCATTTCTATGGACCATCCACGGCTAGTCGACATTTTATCTCCTTCGAGATTCATGAATTCGTTGGCAGGTACATTCTCCGGTAGAATGTATTCGCCTGTTGCCTTTAATATGATTGGGAAAATGATGCAATGAAAAACGATATTATCCTTCCCAACAAAATGAATCAATTTTGTATCAGCATCTTGCCAATAGGGTTTCCAATCGTCAGACTTGGGGTTTTTGAATTCGCGTTGCGGAGTTGCAAACTCAATCTTGTTCTCTTCCAGTTCTTTGAACAAGGCCCGTGTGGCAGAAATATAGCCGATAGGTGCATCAAACCATACGTAGAGCACTTTACCTTCTGAATCGGGAAGAGGCACTTTGATACCCCAATCCAAATCGCGGGTCATCGCGCGGGGTTGCAAGCCTGCATCAATCCATGATTTGCATTGGCCATAGACATTTACTTTCCAATCGTCTTTGTGAGATTTTAAAATCCATTCGGTCAGCCAGCCTTCATAATTTTGCAATGGCAAATACCAATGTTTGGTCGATTTAAGGATGGGCACATTGCCCGTAAGGGTAGACTTTGGGTTAATCAATTCGCGTGGGCTGAGTGTAGATCCGCAACGCTCACACTGATCGCCATAGGCATTTGGATTGGCGCACTTTGGGCATGTTCCAATAATGTACCGATCCGCCAAAAACACATTTGCCTTGTCATCATAATACTGTTCGGAAATCTCCTCAGTCAACAAACCCTTGTTAAAGAGGTTTAGGAAAATCTCTTGTGAGGTCTGATGATGAATGGGCTCGCTGGTGCGGTGATACATGTCAAATGACATTCCCAGTCGGTGGAAACACTCTTTGATCAACGCATCGTATTTATCGATAATGGCTCTGGATGTGGTATTTTCCTTTAATGCCTGATTCGGGATGGCGGTGCCGTGTTCATCACTTCCACAGACGAAAACAACATCCTTTCCAATTGACCGCAAATAGCGAACATATACATCAGACGGGATGTATGCACCAGCCAGGTGGCCAATATGCTTAGGGCCATTGGCATACGGTAAAGCCGCAGTTACTAAATATCGTTTGAACTCTTTGCTCATGGGTATTGTAAAATCAGCGCAAAGATGTGAAAATGTAAAGACAAAAGATTAAAGGCCCGTCTTCATTTTTTTGGAGTCTTCCAGCGCTTCTTGCTCTAAACGCAATAGATCCGCTTCCAGTTCCTTGCGCTTGGCAATAATCGAGGAGATATCACTTGAAAATACTACGGTAAATATGGTTCCATCTTTGGTTGATTTCTCCATTTTAATTTCACCGCCCAATTTATCAGTACAAACTTTTGCTAAATACAAGCCAACGCCTCCTGTCTCTGATCGTTCCGAGGCACGCATAAACATGTGGAACATGGTATCTGCCGGAACATCTACAATGCCGATACCATTGTCTTCTACTTTAATAATGGTTTGATTATTCAGTTGAATGATAGTCGCCTTCACATACGGTTGAACACGTACAGAGTTGTTGTAGAATTTGATTCCGTTGTCGATCAGATTCTCTATTACAATCTCCAGCAAGAAACGATCCGAAATAGTTCTGCCACCATCTCCCTCTAACTCATAACTTACCTCCACTCCTTTCTCAGTAATTAGTTTTTCTTTTGCTTTGATAATCTCCTCCAACATTTTTTTGAAGTCAATCATCTCAGGATTTATTTTGGCCTCATTGATTTTACCTACTGTTGTTAATCGGCCTAATATCTTCGCCATCTTGTCAGAATGAGAAAGTAACTTTTCGAGAATGTTTCGAACCACCTCATCATTTGTTTCCATCAATCCCAGATTGCAGAGACCTTGAAATGTCATTAAAGGCCCTCGTATATCATGTGAACTTTTATACAGAAAATTATCTAACTCTTTATTGACCTGTGTGAGCATTAATGTAGACTTCAATAAGTCGGACGTGCGATCGCGAACCCGCTTATCCAACTCTTTATTCTGTGTTGCCAATTGTTGATTCTTCTCTTCAATTACGAACTTTGCTTTAGCAATTTCAGAACTTGCCTTTTGCTGCTTTCGGGTGGCTATTAAAGAAACGATGGCGAGCATCAGCACCAAAATCGCGATAGCAATTATAAAAAAGTATTGACTGTTTTGTTTATCTATGAGGGCTTGCTTTAATTCCAGAGAGAGATTCTTCTCTTGAATTGTTTTCAGGTTTTCTCGCTCCGCAAAATTTGCTTGCACTTTCGCTAGATTTTTAATGAGATCATCACTGTAAATACTATCCTTTAACTGAATGTATTTAGCTTGGTATTCAGATGAATTAGCAAAGTCTTTCTGATCTTGATAAATTTTTGAAAACTGCTTGTACACTTCAATTAAAGAAAGTGTGTAATTAGTACTGGAGGCTATTGCCTCAGCCTCCTTTAAAAAGTTGATTGCTTCTGATTCAAGTCCTTGGCGTTCTTTCACTAGTGCTAAGTTTAACAGGCTTTCAATTTGGAATCTTTTCTCCCCAAATTGTTTTGCCAGTTGCAATGACTTTTCAAAGTGAAGAATGGCATCCTCATTCTTTTTCTGTTCAGATAGAGAAATACCCAAGCTAAATTCCGCTTCAATTTGAACAGCCGAGTTACAGCCCTGTTTACAAATCTCAATAGCTTGATTAATGTAGCCTTCTGCCTCTTTATATTTTTTCAATTGAATGTAACAAAGAGCCATGTTGATGAGTAGCCGATCCAAGTCATATTTACTTGAAATCGAATTTTTTGTATCCAATGATCTTTTGTAAAATTCCAACGCTCGATCGTAATCTTTCAGTTTAAAGTAAACAAAGCCAATGTTGTTATAGGTAATCGATAATTCTTCTTTGCTACCTAATTTTTCATTCACAGTAATTGCCTTAAAATGACATTCTAAAGCCTTATCGTGATTTCCGTTCAATGAATATGCGATAGCTAGGGTGTTAAGTATCTTAATCTGATCATCATCAAAGTTGTTGCGATTGGCTATTGCGAGTCCTTCATTTAGCTCTTTAATCGATAAAGTCAACGAATCGAGCTTACGGTAAATGAAGCCATTCGCTCGCTTAAATTGAACAATCCGCAAGCTATCGCCCAGCTTAAACGCTAACGCTAGTGCCTGTTTTGATACTAATAACGATTCCTCTATGTTGTTATCTAAGTGAATTCTTACCAGTTCTCGCATAAGGTCTAGCTTCTTTGCCCCACTTTCAGCTTGAATTAAACGGGTCAGTGAATCTACCTTTGCGTCTACACTTTGAGCTAAAGCTGGCACAGAAATGGTGCTTATCAGGATACAAAAAGTGAAGAACTTAAAACGGTTAAGGTACATGAGTTTTATCTAAATAATAATTACAGTTTTTTTTTGAACGAGGCCCCCCACATTTGTAGCGAAGTTTTAAGTGAAACAAAAATAAACCAAAAACCAAATATTACTATGAAAAAATTATTGTATTCAGTCGCTATTCTGCTCTTTCTTTCATTAACGTATACTTCTTGCACAAAAGAGGAGGTAAAGCCTCAAGTAGAAACCAACAATACAGGAGGCGGTGTAAGTGATAAATTTTAAACATTAACATATAATTCTTTAATAACATGAAAAAACTATTCTACTCTATCGCCCTCTTTTCAATGATCGTGGTTGCGGCCGCCTCTTGTACGCAAGAAGAAGTAAAACCAGTAAGAGAAACCAATAACACCGGAGGTGGTGTGAGCGATAAATTCTAATCATTAATTAACATAACCTAAAAACTAATCAATCCTATGAAGAAGCTATTCTATTCTATTGCTTTGTTTTCTATCATTATCGTATCTGCAACCTCTTGTACTCAAGAAGAGGTGAAACCAGTGAGAGAGACCAATAACACAGGAGGTGGCGTAAGCGACAAATTTTAATTCAGAATCAATCCATTAAAAATTTAATCAATTATGAAAAAGCTTTTATACATATTCATTTTATTCTCCATCGTTTCGGTTTCTGCTTCATCTTGTTCTAAAGAAGAAGTAAAACCAGTAAGAGAAACCAACAATACAGGGGGAGGAGTAAGCGATAAGTTTTAACAAACTGTATCTAAAGTAAAGATTTATTGATAAAAATCAATACAAAAACATTTGACCCATAATTCAAGGGATCTGGTCACGATCTAAGAAATAAATGTGTAGAAGAATAATTAATAAAATAAAGTCAACCATTAAACAATACGTAGTATGAAAAACAAGAAAATTGCCGCCCTTATTTTGTTTGCTATCGCAGCTATCTCATTGTCATTTACTTTTTCGAGCCGTACTGGAAATAGCTCAAAAACAACTGAAAAGGCCAATTCAGAAGCTAATGCCCCTCAGTCAGGTTTTGTATCTGAAAGCCAGTTTTAGCCAGTTTTCCGTCTGAAATTTGCTTTATTTCAGGCAACAAAAATCACCGAATGGTAGATTTTTAGGTTAATTCGATTAAAAAATAATCGGTTCGCTTTCGATTATTGAAAAATTGTGACATAAGGTTTTGTGTAAATTATGAACAAAACCACCAAAAAGTTGCACTTTTTACCTCAAACCTTACATGCAGATTTAAGGCATTTAAGTGTTTTTTGACCAATAGAATAGCTATAGTTGATATCGATTCTCCTTAACTGGCGATAGTGATTTATCAGCTAATCTGAATGTTAACAATTAGGCTTCGAGCTCCCCTGATTTGCCTAATTATTGGAATTTCAATTCAAAAGGCATTCGAGCCTGAGTTCCTTGTAACCTTTTCATTTTCATCACCTCCCGGTAGAGGTGATAATTAGGACCGAGTTCTTCTTGTATTGCGTATATCTTTGCTGCATTCTCAGCGCCTTCAAGCCATTCTTCTATAAACGATTTATACTTCGGATAGAATCTTAATTTATAATCATTTTCAATGCCTGCTTTCTCTGCAGCAATCCGAACAGCTTCATCGAAGTTACCGAGAACATCAACCAAACCCTTTTGCTTAGCCTGAGTGCCAGACCAAACCCTTCCAGAGGCTACTTTTCGTAGCTCTTCCACATTCATATCTCTTCCTTCAGCGGCCTTACTGGTAAATGAGTCATAAATTCGATCGGTACTTTTTTGCCAAATTGCTCTTTCATACGGAGTTAGGGGGCGTGTAAATGTTACCAACTCCCCTACTTCACCACTTTTCACTTCATCAAATGTGATTCCTATTTTATTATCCAAAAAGTTGCTTAAATCGAATAATACAGAAAATACGCCTATTGATCCTGTGATGGTAGTTGGTTCGGCTACGATAGAATCGCAACCCATGGCCAAGTAATAACCACCGGATGCCGCGTAGTCGCCCATCGAAGCGATGATAGGTTTCTCTTTGCTGGCCAGTGTTACCTCACGCCACATTACATCCGATGCCAACGCACTACCTCCTGGTGAGTTGATCCGTAATACAATCGCCTTTACGTTTTTATTGGATCGTGCCTTCCTAATCTCCTCAGCAAATGTATCTGATCCAATACTTCCCTGCTGTGCTTTGCCCGGTAAGATATCTCCGTCAGCAACGATTACAGCAATCTCATTTTTAGAACTGCTATATGTAGAGATTGTTTTTTGGTATTTATTATACTTAATGAAATGGATATCTTCATCATCGCCAATCAAAAGGCGCCCTCTTAACTCAGCCAATACCTGATCATAATAAACTAAAGAATCCACTAAGTGGAGTTTTTGCGCCTCCTCCGTTGTGGTCGCCAGCATTTTATCCGATATCTCCTTCAAACGCACCGGATCAATCTGTCGAGATGTGGCTATATCCTGAAGTATGTTTGTATTTAAATCGGTTACGAGTTCATTGAGCTGTAATCGGTTGGCCTCACTCATCTTCTCCAGCATGAAAGGCTCAACTGCGCTTTTAAAGTCACCTACTCTAAATATCTCTGGCTTAATCTCCAGCTTATCAAACATTTTCTTGAAGAAAGAAACCTCAATCGCCAACCCATTGAACTCTATTTGGCCTTCCGGATTAATATATACTTTATCTGCAGCTGAAGCGATATAGTAAGATTGTTCACTCATCATTTCGCTATACGCAACTACCCACTTACCCGATTTTCGGAAGTCAATAAGTGCTTGTCTTACCTCACTCGCCTTGGCATAGCCTCCCTGAAAAAAACTAACATCCAAATAAACTCCCTGAATGTTCTCATCCTTTTCGGCATAACGAAGAGTTTGCTTTAATTGAATTAAACCAATCGTTCCGTCAGTTGCGCCTGGAATCGGCAAGCCCTCGAACGGGTTCTCCACTTCCATTTCTGTAATCGGCACATCCAGCTTCAAGTGCATCACCGAATTCTCCTTGACGATCACCTGTTCATTATCAGAGGATAAACTGGCTACCGCAGCAGCCATAAAGACAAAAACAAGAAACAGAAGAACAACAAACGCAATGAGTGACCCTAGACAGGAAGCTAAAAAGGACTTGAAAAAATTCATGATTGGACTGTTTATATCCTACAAAAGTAGGCAATCATATACGGTAAATAAAACCGATGGTTTACCTTCGTAGGATGATTCAATATTTGTGAAAATCCACGCGTACTATCTTTTGCTGGGTAGTAATCTTCTTACACCCAATTATCAGTTGCAAAAAGCGAGACAATTCCTGCAGGAAGTAGGCTCCATTGATATGACGTCTAACATTTATCAAACCAGTGCATGGGGCCTGAAGGAGCAAGATGACTTTCTCAATCAGGTGGTGCTTCTGCAATCAAAATCAGCACCTCTGGAGCTCTTAAAGCAATTGCAATCTATAGAGGAGAGAATGGGACGTAAACGGGAGTTAAAATGGGGCCCTCGAATAATTGATATAGATATTCTCTATGCCGATGATGAACAAATCCAAACCTCTGAATTAGTCATTCCGCACCCTGAAATCCAAAATAGGCGTTTTGCACTTGTGCCCTTGTGTGAGATTGCCCCTGAGTTCGTTCATCCCGTGTTAAAGAAAACCAATGTTCAGTTGCTCGAACTATGTAACGATTCTCTTGCGGTGAGTCGTTATATACTCGATACTTCTACTTGAGGAGCTATTTTCTTGACTAACCCTTGCAGCACTTTACCCGGACCACATTCAATAAACTGAGTAGCCCCACCAGTCACCATGTTTTGAACCGATTGTGTCCAGCGAACCGGAGCAGTTAACTGACTGATGAGATTAGCTTTGATGGTTGAAGTATCAGCGGAAGCTAAACCATTGACATTTTGATAAACCGGACAAATAGGAGTATGAAATGTTGTTGCCTCGATAGCCGCAGCCAATTCTTCGCGTGCCGGCTCCATTAAAGGTGAATGAAAGGCACCTCCTACCTGAAGTGGCATGGCACGCTTAGCACCAGCTGCTTTTAATTTTTCGCATGCAATCTCAATTCCTTTCAAAGAACCGCTGATCACCAATTGCCCCGGACAATTATAGTTAGCAGCCACTACTACCTCTTCAATCGAGGCACAAACTTCTTCCACGATATGATCTTCTAACCCTAATATAGCTGCCATGGTGGATGGATTCATTTCACATGCCCGCTGCATAGCCATCGCCCGTTTTGATACCAGACGTAAGGCATCTTCAAATGCCAATGCCTGATTGGCTACCAATGAAGAAAATTCTCCTAAAGAATGCCCTGCCACCATATCTGGCTTTTGGATGCTTTGAGCCATCGCAATAGCCACTGAATGAATAAACACCGCAGGCTGAGTAACTTTTGTTTGCTTCAGTTCTTCGGCAGAACCATTGAACATGATGTTGGATATTTCAAATCCTAAGATACGATTGGCCTCGTCAAAAAATTTCTTCGCTACAGGATTCGAATCGTAGATATCTTTTCCCATTCCTGTAAACTGAGCACCCTGCCCCGGAAATACAAATGCCTTCATATTCGTTTTTGTTAATTGAAACCTAACCTTCCTGTCCTAAAATGAAAGGTTGATTATGCTGACTCTTTCAAAGGCCAAATCTAAAACCTTATTTGATAATTCGAAATCAATCGATAAATCTTGCCTTTAATTCCGCAGTGGGAATCATGCAACTGTCATTTCTTCCAAACCATCGGTAGCGATTTCGAGCGATCCAATTGTAGACTATA
The DNA here is from genome assembly GCA_021300095.1 of Flammeovirgaceae bacterium. Lineage (GTDB taxonomy): Bacteria > Bacteroidota > Bacteroidia > Cytophagales > Cyclobacteriaceae > ELB16-189. The sequence goes on from JAJTHV010000026.1 coordinate 9,647, forward strand.
TTTCGAACTACCGAAGGAATGATTTTAAAGGCGTAGAGGATGGGCCATAGTCCACTTAAATCACGCGCTATTTCCAAGGCCGCATCGCTGCGGGTAAACACTTTTTCGTCTTTGATGAGAAGGATTGTATCAAAGTGCTGGGGATCAATTCCTTGTTGCGATAAAATTTGCTGACCGTAGGCAGATTGCAGCGAGGCAAACCGAAATGAATTCTTTGAATCTCGCTGAATAACGAAGGTGACGCTGGCGGTGCACAAATTGCAAACACCGTCAAACAAAATCACTTTGTTCATCGAATGATTTGTACCCATCCTCGAATGGTTTTGTTTCGATTGGCAAGGTCAACCACATTATAGGTTACTTGCGCTTCGTAATAGTATACGCCAGCTGTCAAATCTTTACCTCCATTATCTCTTCCATCCCAATCGATGTAAATCGTGCGTTCCCCGCCTGATTGATAGGTGTATACTTCACCACCCCAGCGATTGAAAACAGTAAAGACTACACTTTGCACAAAGCGCGCACACTTTTTCTGAATTTCCTCCTGTTGAGCAGGCGTCAAGGCTTTTCCTTTACAGTCAGATTCTCCGGCATCATTGATTCCCCGTAAGCTATAGGCACTAAATACATCATTGCACTTATCTCCATTGGGTGTAAACACGTTGGGCAATTCATAGTACGGACAATTATCAAAACAGAAAGATTCGCTCAATTCACTTTCATTTCCTGCGCGATCTACCGCTGATATCTTGTAACATCCTGCATAAGAGGGTAAATTTTTGTGTTCAAATTCTTCTCCGGTTACAAGTTCCGATAAAACTAATTTCTTGAACTCATCACCCACTTTAGCGGCAAAATAAATGTTATAGTGGTGTATATCCAATTTACATTGCGCTTCCGGTTCATCCCAAAAAAGTCTGTTAGAGAATGTTTTAGAATCTGTACAGGTTGCAACTGTGCAATCTGTACCCTTTAAGCTTACAGAAAATTTAGGTTTACAGGGCTTCACCTTATCATCTGGTTGGGCACACATGATTTGAGAAAAGTTTCTAAGCTCATTTGGAATAGAAGGGTTTGGATTTCCATAACTACCCACCGTTTCCACCCGATAACAATACACTTTGCTATTATCCAAGCCTGTATCATTATAAACGAAACCTTGACCAGGATTTACTTCTGCAATTTGTACCAATGGTTGTCCTTCTAGGCCACGATAGATCACATGCTTCATTCCCGACACACTGTTCGACCATGGCACAATAGCAACCCACCGTAATTCTAACTCTTCAAACTTTGAAGTTATCTCCAAGCGAACAGTCGATGCAGTAGCGGAATAGTCTAACGGATTATCATTTTGATCAAAGGCAAGAATTCGGTAATTGTAAATTTTATCTCTTGAATTCATTCCCTGATCCGTATAGGTTGTTCCTAACTGCTTACCGATTGAAACCTTTTGTAAACTGATATCGCCTGAAAAGCCATCTGCTCGAAATACTTCGTATTTATAGGGAGGAGGAAATTGCAGAGGATTTAACTCTAATGGCGGAACCCACTTAACTAGTATTTCACCGTTGCTTTCTCCTGTTTTTTCGATAGAAACATTAGTAATGATGGATCGATCCAAATCAAATGGAGGCACGCAAACTTCATCTGATACAATGCTCTTGCCGCCTTTCGGGCCAGGAAAGATGGCTACCAATCGATAACAATATCTAGCTCCTGAAGCTAATTTCTCGTCTTTATACGTAGTTGTGCCTATCGGCAATGTTGCAATTTTGGAATATCCATATTCATTGGGCATTCCGGTTACACAAGGGCCTGGCGTTCCCGCGAAACTATCTACGCGCCTCCACACTTCCATCGATTCGGCTGAAGCTGCGCATACATATGGTTGCCAAGTAACCGTAGCAGAACGTGTGGGAACATCCAACGTGGCTGTATTAATGATTGGTTTTGGTGCAATTACGGTAATGCGCCACGTCTTAAACTGTACTAAGGAAGGACCTTGCGTTGATTTATCACTCACCTTAAATACAACCTGATATGGTTGATCTTTTACATGAACACAGCTCGTGTTCCAAGTGAATTGCATGGTTGCGGGGCGTATAGCTGTAAAGGCGGGTGGATCTGGGGTAACTGTTGCGAGCGGAGGAAAAATAGCATCTGATTCAAAGACTTCTGAATAAGCTTCAATCTTTAAAAGGTCGGCCACATCCGGATCATTTGCTAAAATCGTTTCATTGATAATAGTACCAGCCTCCACACACACATCCTGAGGCACTGTAAGCTCCGGTCGCTTATTCAAACAATCTTCAATGATGATCTGCATATCGCGGGTTACATATCCAATTTGTTTCCATTCATCGCCAATCTTTCGCCATTGATAAATGCGAAACGCAATATTATATTCCCCTGGAGCTCCTGGTGCATTCCAAACAATGGTACCTGTAATTGGATCTATTTTAAATGTGGGTGGCCCATCTTGTGTCTCATTTGCTTTGGAATAATCAATACCTATGCGATCATAAAACTCTTTTACGTTTGGATCGCGGTAATCGCCCACCACAATCCCTTTGTCTTGCTTGGGCACCGTGAATTCGTATGAAAGACTATCTCCGTCCGGATCATACGCACCAGGATTATGATACCAAGCCCCTCCTGTACATCCCTTATCAATTGGCGGCACTAATAATCGTGGAGAGTTATCACAACCAATGAATGGGTCAATATAAATTACCGTCTCCAAAAAAAAGGGAGTATTCACTGACCCAGATATGTTGAGGATGTTTGCATTTCGGTTACGCTCCCAATAGGTAATGGTATATCTTCCCGGCCCTGGAAAGGTATGAGTGGTATCAAATCGTACATAACCGATTCCCTCTCCTAACTCAGGCCGAATGGTATTTTCAATACGAGGAGTAATTATTGAAACTCCATCGCCAAATTTTAAGGTACCTCCCTCAAACCTCACCTGCGAACCCGTATTGGTATATGCTGTAATGGTGATTCGAAAGGATAGACCATTACAACTTTCTCTTACCACCGTGATCTCTCCAGCTCGTAAATGCGTTGCATTCGCTTGAAAAAAGCCACCTAAAAGAAGTGTACATCCAACAAGAATAAGTATTCCTAATTTCTTCATCATGTGTAATCTCAAAAATACAACAATACCAACGATCAAAAAGTTAATTCATTTTTAATACCTGCTACTCTATCCAGCTTTTAACGCCTAAATCATTGAATTATTCAATAAAAGAGTCATTTTTATAAATCTATAGTACCTTTGTGCCTCATGCGTGTCGTTGGCGAAATACCTCATCCGGAAATAAAGATAACGATCTTTCATTGGAACAACCGTTTTTTACTAAAGCTCGAATGGGGACCGTTTGAGCAAACTTACAAAGTAGAAGAATACGAATTTAGTTCAGATGAAGAAGTAAAAGCAATTTTAACGGATGAATTTCTAAAAGAGGCTGGCACCCGATTCCTGGAAATGGCCAAAAGCCTGCAAAAAGCAACTCAATTCCCTTAAAGTTTGCGAATGAAGGTGGACGAATTAACTTTGATGTCCTTTCTCAATAGTTGATGGAAATCTTAGAAGAAAAGAAAAACAAAAACAAGCCATACAAGCCCATTTTGGATGGTATCCCCGATTGGCCGGTTTATCAACTGAGCAAAAATCGTAAAGAGTTCATTGCTGAGGTAACTGATAAATCCATCAGCCGAATCAAAGAATTAAGGCCTCAGCTCAAACAGTTGGTAGATGACTTGCAGGCAACGGTTTATCGCGAACAGAACCGAATTAAGCGGAATCGCTGGCGGGTAGACCCCAAGGATGATCCCAAATTCTGGGCTACTATTAAAAATGAATTAGTCGACCTGAGCAGCAAAAAGGAAGACGAAATCAGTGCTGCCGTAGATGCCATTTTATACAAAATTGTGCATCGCTATGCTTCCGAGATTGCCGGTAATTTTAAAGCTTCTTCGTATCGATTGGCCCGTGAAGTCATCAAATTTGGCTTTCTGCGGCTTCTAAACGGCACACGCATCAAAAAATTTGGCGCCTTTTTCCGCAACCGGTATACCCTTCGCGATAAAATCCACATCGTGGGGAAAGTGAAAATGATTCGAAAATTGGCCAAACAAGGCACAGTTGTGATGGTACCTACCCACTTCAGCAACCTCGATTCCATTTTGATTGGTTGGGTAATTCACTCCATGGGATTACCTGCTTTTATCTACGGTGCGGGACTCAACCTTTTCAACATTAAAATCATTGCCTATTTCATGAATAGTTTGGGCGCGTACAAGGTAGACCGCAGAAAGAAAAATTTGCCCTATCTGGAAACGCTGAAAATGTATTCGAATTTGGCGATTCAAAAAGGCGCCCACAGTTTATTTTTCCCCGGTGGTACCCGCTCACGCTCCGGGTTAATTGAAAAACAACTGAAGCTTGGATTGCTCAGCACTGCCATTGAAGCGCAGCGCAGCCTGTACATGGCAGAAGGGGAAGCTAAAAAAATATTTGTTGTTCCTGTTACGCTCAACTATCACTGTGTGCTGGAAGCACCTGAGATGATTGAAGATTATTTGCAGGTAAAAGGCCAAGACCGGTATTTCCCCGAGCAAGATAAGTATGGCAGTTTTCAACTCATCAAGTTCTTGTTTAAATTCTTCACCAATCCATCCAGCATCTCTGTATCGATCGGTCCGGGATTAGATGTGATGGGCAACTATGTAGATGAAAACGGCAACAGCCTTGATGCGCAAGGCAGGATCATTAATACACGCGATTATTTTATTTCCAATGGCGATATCAATATTGATCGTCAGCGGGAAGACGAGTATACACGCATGCTTAGTCAGCGCATCGTTACCGAATACCACAAAATCAACCGGGTTTTTGCCAGTCACTTAGTAGCCTTTATTGCTTTCGAAATCTGGCAAAAAAAACACCCGAGTTTAGATTTATTCAGCCTTCTTCGGATTCCGGAAGAAGATCTGGAAATTGATTATGCCGAATTCAAAGAGGTATTCAAACGGGTGCGCAAACAAATCTTCCTGATGAAAGAACAAGGCAAAATCAACTTTGCCACACACTTAAAAGGAAAATCAGACGGAGCGATTCAGCGCGGTTTAGAGAACGTAGGAGTCTTCCATCTTAATCGCCCCTTATTAAAGAATAAAAAAGGAAATATCATTACCAAAGATTTATCGTTGCTCTACTATTATCACAATCGCTTAGTAGGCTATGATTTGGAGCAATTTATTTAGCCACTAACCCTTGGTATGTCTTTCACCGATCGAACCCTTAAACCATCTGATGAAAAGCCTGTAGGCGTGATCGGTGCCGGAAATTTCGGAACAGTGATCGCCAACATACTGGCACTCAACAGGCCGGTTTTACTTTATGCCCGCGATGGGGAGGCGGTAAAACAAATCAATGAAAGGAGAACCAACCGCGGGCACGCTATTCATGAAAATGTGACGGCCGTCAATGAACTGACAACCATCGCCCGATCGTGTGAAATCATCTTCCCGATGGTACCCTCAGCTCATTTCAGGCAAATGATGAGAAATCTTTCTCCGCATCTTCAACCTTACCACATCTTGATTCATGGCACCAAGGGATTTGACATCCAACTACCCGAAGGTGAAACCATTGAAAGTGTGCGCACGCTGAACCGGCAACAGGTAAAAACGATGAGCGAAGTAATTCGTGAAGAGAGCGTGGTCGTGCGGATCGGGTGCTTAGCAGGACCCAACCTGGCGAAGGAGTTATCGCAACGACAGCCGGCCGCCACTGTTATCGCGAGTCGGTTTGATGAAGTGATCCAAATTGGCAAAAAGCTTCTCCGCAATGATCGCTTTCAGGTCTACGAAAACAAAGACATTGTAGGAGTAGAGATTGCCGGAGTTCTCAAAAATGTAATTGCTATTGCTTCCGGTGCGTTGAATGGATTAGGGTATGGGGAAAATGCGCGAGGCTTGCTCGTTAGTCGGGGTGCTGTTGAAATGGTGTATTTAGGTCGAGCCCTTGGCGGGGATGTGAAAGCGTTTTTAGGAGTAGCCGGCATAGGCGATCTAGTAACCACTTGCAATAGCCCGATGAGTCGAAATTTTACGGTAGGATA
>JAJTHV010000116.1 GCA_021300095.1 Flammeovirgaceae bacterium
ACAACATCGTTTGAAATTTATCACTTGCCCAAGCGCGGAAAGCAGCATGTGCATGTCGGTACTGTACAAGCCAATTCTGTAGCGGGCGCCATTCATCAGGCAAAACTTGCTTTTGCAAACAAAGCAACGCTGAATGTGTGGGTATTGGAAACAAATAAGATTCGATTCACCTCACCCGAAGAACAAGAGCTGTGGCTCACGTTACCCGAAAAGAAATTCAGAGATGCCTCCAACTATAAAGGAGGCGATAAGTTGAATGACTTTCTGGCTAAACATAATTTTGTTTCATCTCAAAATTGATCTGGCAACGAATGGAAAACACAGCCTTAAAGGAATTACTTTATAAAATGGCCGATGATCAGCTGATACTGGGACATCGTAATTCAGAGTGGACCGGCTTTGGCCCCTTATTAGAAGAAGATATTGCTTTTTCATCGATGGCGCAGGACAAGATCGGGCATAGCCTGGCTTTATACACTTTGCTTCATCAATTAGGAGAGCAAGATCCAGACACAGTTGCTTTCACGCGCAATGCCAATCAATTTCATAATTGTGTTTTCACAGAATTGCCAAACCAAGAATACGATTTCAGTTTAGTTCGTCATTTTCTATACGATACTGCCGAAGCCATACGCTTCGAAATGTTAAGTAGTTCTTCGTATGAGCCACTGGCTCAGGTAGCGCGTAAATTCAGAGGCGAATTGCGCTACCATACCTTGCATGCGAAAACGTGGATTACACAATTGGGAACCGCCACCGATGAGAGTATAAGCCGTCTTCAAAAATCATTAGACGAAGCCATGCCCTTTGCACTTGGCCTCTTTGAAAAGTCACCTTACGAAACTGAGTTGATCGAACAAGGAATTTTTGCCGGTGAAGAAGAGTTGAAAAAACGGTGGTTGATGAAACTCAATGAGACTCTTTCAAAAACAGAACTGATACTTCCGGATTGGAAAATCTTACAACCGTTGGAAGGTGGTAGAATGGGAAAGCACAGCGATCACCTACAACCATTATTAGATGAAATGAGTGAAGTCTTCCGATTGGAGCCTGGAGCAGAATGGTAAATCGGCAATCTCAATTTTAAAGAAGTAGCAGATGAAGCACATAGCCAATGAATTAGAAGAAATTGTCAATACGTTTGCTAAACGAATAGCTTTAATTAGTGAAGCGGATTTTTCTGCGAAGCCCCATCCATCGAAGTGGAGTAAAAAAGAAGTGCTCGGACATTTAATTGACTCTGCCGAAAACAATTTGCGTAGGTTCATTTGTACGCAATATGAAAGTCAACCGCCCAAGATCCGCTACGATCAAAACTTTTGGGTTACAGCCAACAACTATCTATCAACTCCCTCAAATGAAGTCATTGAAAATTGGAGGCTCATCAATTTAAAAATTTGCAGAGTTTTGGCTCAAATGCCTCCATCCAGTTACACCAAGCTGTGCGATACTGGCAAAGATGCTCCCAACCTCCATTCCATCAAATGGTTAGCCGATGATTACGTAAAGCATCTTAAGCATCACCTCAATCAAATTATTGCAGGTTCGTTTGATATTGTTTATTCATGATTCCGGTAGCTACTTCCATCGCAGAAATTTACCAATGGCTTGAAGAGGTCAAAGATCCTGAAATACCCGTGCTGTCATTGGTTGATCTGGGTGTGATTACAGAAGTAGCGATCGATGGCCAAAAAGTGAAGATAGAACTGACCCCCACTTTTGCCGGTTGCCCTGCCATGGAAGTGATGAAAAGTGAAATCATTGAAAAGCTAAAAAGTAAAGGGATACCTGAAGTAGAAGTCCAAATCAGCTTTCGAGTACCCTGGTCATCTGAATTTATTTCAGAAAAAGGAAAAAAAGCACTTAAGAAATACGGATTTGCTCCACCCCCCTCCAACAAACTGTTTACCGATTTAGAAATACTGGAAACAGCCATTTGCCCCCGCTGTGATGGAACCAATACGATTATGAAAAGTCCCTTTGGCCCTACCCTTTGCAGGTCGATTTATTATTGCAATGATTGTAAAGAAGCCTTTGAACAGTTCAAACCGTTATAAAATGGTACATCCATTTAGAAGGTTGCATTAAAACCTTTATTCTTGCGGATCGTATAGGTTTAGGCCATGGAAATTTCGATTAATAAGACATTTATATTCACTCTTTTGGCGGGCTCTACCCTGATTTTGAGCTGCGGGCGTACGGCTACGTCCAGTGAGAAAACCAACTTTACGCACGCAGACTCGCTTACAGAAACATTTCTTACTTTTCAAGATACCTTGCTGCACTCTTGGAATCGGTTAGCGAAAGAAGAACATGAAAAGTTAGATGCGTTGGAAAAGGCACTGCATGGGTTGATTCGGTTATCAGCCGCAGAGCCTACTCAGATTACTTCTCTGCACAACCGACTGGATCAACTGAAGCAAATTCATATTACCCAAAAAACGCTTTCCAATCCGTATGTAGTTGAAGAATATGATTTTGCCTCCACTTCATTGATCAGCGAAGTACTTTCGTTGATGGAAACAAATCCAACGATCATCAGTGATCAGGATTTAGTTGATTTGATCGATGCCATCAAATTAACCGACCAACAAATTGGTGAATATCGAATAAGCTATGACAGCATTGCTACCGCATTCAATAGTTTTATAGAAAAGAATAGACCCTTCTTAAAAGACGCTGATCACAACAATCTGGAAAAACGACCGATCTTTAACGTAGCTGCGAAATAAAAAAAAGGAGTTGAATTCAATCAACTCCTTTTTTTTAAATTCAGTTATTATTTTTCAGTGATGTTTCCAGCCTGGTCAATCACTTCAATAGAAGGTGTTCCAGCCACATCTTTCAAGTTGTATACTACACCATAGTTTCCGTGGATGCTCACCTTTTTATTGGACAACAAAGTTTTGTTACCATCATATACACGAACTGTAACTTTGTTTTCACCTTGATTAGCGATCGAAATCAAATATTTGCCTTCAGTTGACAACTTTGCAATATGCACCGCTTTGATGGCACCCGCTTCGTTTCCGGTGATTACTTCTTTTGTTTCTTCAGTAGCACCATATTCTACTGACTTCACAGAAGTACCCTGGTTGGTGCTCACTTCAATTTTATAAGTGCCTTTTTCCATACCAGAAAAATTAAGTGGACGGATAAATCCTTTTTCAGCGAAGATGCGGTCTACAAATACTACTTCGCCTGACTGGTTGTATACTTTTAATACAGCCTTTCCATTGGAAGTGCCTTGATAGATTACTTTTAAGATGCTCTTGGATGTCTGAGACACTACTTCCAGTTGCGAATCATTTGATTTATTGGCAAACGTAAATACACTTACCAACATCAACATGCTTGCTACTACCATTGCTCTTGATTTCATAGTTTTATTTGTTTTGTTATGATGCAAATGTACGGGCCGATTTTACGCAAGGCCGAAAGTTGTAAGTAAAGTTGATTTATTAACTAAAAAATCGATTGCATAAATCGCAATGCATTTTTTTTTCAAAAAAGTAGTCTACTAGGTGAGTTGTCTATTCGTTTTTTGAGTTGCCCGAAGAAAAAAATTCAGCACACGATTGCAAAATGAAGCAAAAGACATGCGTTGCTCACGAAAAAAAATCCCGCAATCGAAATCGAAAAAATAAAACATAATTATTCAATAGAAATTTCTGTTGAATAATTGAAGACGAATAAAGGAAAGGAAGCGTGTTTAAAAGAATCAATTCAGATGAAAAACATCTTTCGATTTTTCAGCAAACTGTAGTAACTCGAGTTGATAGGATAGCTGTCCGCTGAGGTACGTTAACTGCTTCACTTCATCCAGCGAAACTAATTTCAAGCGGCTTGGGAAATCGAGATTTAAATCATTGGCTATCTGCCAGAGGCTGGCATTGCTGCCGGATTTTATGTTCATGTGTTGAGCGAATGCATGATATCGCTCCAGCACAGGTATTTGTGTAACCGGCTCATGGTTCACGCTCATCATGTGAATATCTCCTCCTGGATACAACTTATCTCTGTATGTGCGATAAAGGGTTTCCATGGTGAACAAGTCCAAACATTTTACAATGATATCAGACTCTCCCCCCGGGTAACGCTTAATCACACTTTCCAGCTTCACCCACGAACCAAATTTATCTTCGTTGAGCGGGTGATTAAAGAAAATTCCGAAGCCAATATCTTTTGTTTCAGCCTCTTGAAGCAATTGTTTGTATCGAGGTTCAAAAATGTGCAATGGCACCAGCTCTCCCGGCAAAGGAAAGATGGAGAGCGGAAACATCGGTATTTTTATCAATTCACTCATTCAGGATTTAAACAGATATAAATCAGAATTGTTTCATGAGGCGCATGGACGTTAAAAATGAATCAAATAATGCGGATTTACATGAAATCGGCTCTGTAATACCGACTGCCCCGGAAGGAAGGACAGATTGATCACAAACGAATAGCCCGCTACAATTCCACCCAATTGTTGAATCAGATTGCCAGCCGCACTGGCCGTTCCTCCGGTGGCCAACAGGTCATCGTGCACCAGCACCCGCATGCCAGGCGTAATGGCATCCGTATGCATCTCAATGGCCGCTTCGGCATATTCCAATTGATAGTGCTCGGTAATCTTTTTGTAAGGCAATTTTCCTGCTTTGCGAATAGGGATGAATGGCAACGCTAATTCTTGTGCGATCAATGAACCAAAAATAAATCCTCTTGCCTCCACACCGGCCACCGCATCAATGGATTGATCTTTAAAATTAGCCGCGATTGCTTTCACTACCGCTTGACGGGCGATCGGATGCGCCAACAAGGGTGTGATGTCTTTAAATAAAATACCCGGCCTCGGAAAATCGGGAACATCGCGCAAAAGCGGTCTTAATAATTCTTCCATCTTTGATTCTTAGTTGCTTTTATTTTGTATCAGATTGCCATTCAGGAAAACATGTTCGATCCAGTTGGATCCGAATCGGTAGGGTAAGTAAGCGAATGACGGAATAGGTTGTGTTACCAACAGGTTCGCTACCTTTCCTTTGGTAATACTGCCGTGCGTTTCCAGTATTTCCAAACAACTTGCTGTGTTGATGGTGGCTGCGTTCATAGCCTCTTCGGGTGTCATCTTCATTTTTATACACGCAAATGAAATCATCAACGGCATACTTCCACACGGAGCACTGCCCGGATTAAAGTCGGAAGCAATCGCCAATGGCAATCCTGACTGCAACATGAGGCGGGCCGGTGGAAAAGGAAGACCCAGAAAAAAAGCGGCTCCGGGCAAAGCCGTTGGCATGACACCACTATCCTTTAACAGCTCAATTTCTTCATCACCAATATTCTCTAAATGATCGACACTCATAGCCTTCATCTTCACTCCTACCTGCACTCCACCCGAGCGATTGAGCTGATTAGCATGGATCCGCGGTTTCATTCCTGCTTTTTGACCGGCTTCAATTACACGAATTGTTTCCTCAGGGGTAAAAAATCCGTTCTCGCAAAAAACATCTATATAATCAGCTAATTTTTCTGCTGCCACGGCAGGAATCATTTCCTCAATTACCAATTTCAAATAATCCGATTTAGAATATTCACGTGGCACGGCATGCGCGCCCAAAAAGGTTGTCTTTACCACCATGCCCGTTTCCTTACCGATGCGTTTGGCTACCCGAAGCATTTTTACTTCGTCATTTAGCGTCAAGCCATAGCCACTTTTGATTTCAACCGCACCAGTGCCGGATCGAATAATCTCCCATGCCCGTGGCAATGAACGATCAAACAATTCATCTTCTGAAATAGCCTGTAGCTTTTTTGCTGAATTCAAAATACCTCCACCACCGGCAGCGATTTCTTCGTAAGTAGCTCCCTTTATTTTTAATACAAACTCGTCTTCGCGGCTGGCTGCAAAAACAAGATGTGTATGGCTATCCACAAAACTGGGCAATACAAACCGACCGGTCGCATCAATAATTTGTTTTGCCTGTTTAGGAGAATTTTGTTGTGGACCGTAATCTGCAATCAATCCATCTTTCACTGCAATGAATGCATCAGATAGAATTGGCAGGTGTGCCATTTCGGAGCCTGATAAAAAGGTAGGAGTACTTTCTCTAACTTGAACGAGGCCCTTGATATTTTCGATGAGCAAGTCAAAGGCCATAGTCGCAATTACTTTCCAAACGATTCAACTTTGTAGTCGAGGTTGGTGCCAAAAACGGGGAAAGAAATTTTGAACAACACATATAATCCCTGACCGGTAATGCTGGGACGCAGACCAATTTCGCCACCATACGCCCAACTGAGAGTGCGATTGAACTTACCATCAATACCAGCCCGAAAACCAAATGAAGTGGTTTTTATTGCTGTTGTAGAATATTCATTCACTAGTAATGGATTGTTAATAGGATCAGGTCGGTAGCTAACAGGGTCCACTGAAAGCCCTGGAGCGAACATAACATCAAAGAAAACAGTGAGCATGCCATCGTCAATTCCTTCCTCGTATTTATCAAAACTAACTCCAACGTTTCTAAACCAGGATAGCGAACCACCCAAATAAACGTTAGTCGCATTCATATTGCTGAATACGCTAAATTCTTCCTGCTTGCTGGTATTAATGTCGGTGATTGTTAAGGGTAAGCCAACACCATTGGCATCGGTAATATCCGCATTGGTGAGTCCTTGCGATTTCAGTGCGCGGTTTAAATCAACTGTGCTGTTCCAAACAATTCCACCCAAACGCACGCCATAAATCTTACGCACTTTGCATGGCACTTCGGCATGCAGCGGAACGGTTGATGCCCATCGGTTGCCTCTGAAACTCTTTTTGTAAAGCACCATTTTTGTTTTCCCGCTTTCATCAAAATCTTTGATGTGGTAGGTACCACCTACTTCAAAATAAGTGAATGCATTGGGTTTGATGATTACATCGCTATTGTCTAAAGCAGCTTGCCGGTTGAAATCAAAAAAAGAACTGCTGTACGATTTTCGGAAGTGTGCCTTGAAATCCATTTTGTCTTTCAGGTAGTAGCTTGCCTCTAGCCCAAAGCCCGCATTGACATTGGTCGCAAACAATTCACCATATAAAGGCTGGAAGCCGATAAACAGTTTATTTACTGAATAAGGCTCATCGTAGAGTTCTTCATACGTAACAGCTGGCTTTTCCTTGTTGTCTTGTGCCATTGCTGTGGTGGCCAAAAGCAGGCAAAAAATAAGGAACCTGTTCATTTTACCGATCATAGGGGAGACTAGATTAATCAAAAAATAAGGACAAACAAGTCTGTCATTATCTGTTCTATATAAGTAATCGAACTTAAAGGTAATTAAAAGGGCGTTGATGGCTACAAATGTGTAAGTATTTCAGACAATTTGAGCAAAAAAAGCTATTTAACCTCCACCAATTCACCCATTTTAAAGGTTACGAAACTGAAGTTGCCATTGTCGCGGGTAGGTTGCAGCGCAAAACCGGATGTTAAAAAACCCGGAATGGAGACTCCATTTTGTACACTTTGAGTAAAATTGGTACCGTAGGTGCCCAGCGCTTTGCCCAGATTCATCATGATTTCAAATCCCTTTCGAGCGTTTTCGGAGGGCAAAACGCCATGAATTTTCAGGTAAGCATCTCGGAAGTAAATGGCAGGCGGACTGATGGGAGAACTAAAATTGGGTGCCGCAAAAACTACTTGGGTCTTTTCCAGCTTGCTGTAATCGGCTGAGTTTTCTTCCAGCCAGGCTTCGGTGCCTATCACTAAGATGGAATCTCCTCGTGTTTCCACACTGTTAACTACTTTGGTATAAATAACAGGATCATCAGATGCCACGAAGATGCTACCGATGCTGTCCTTTTTCATGGTGAACTCAAGGGGGTTCTTCCACTCATCGTACTTGGTGGCTTTGGCTAATTTATCTAAGATGCGGAAAGAAGTTTCTAAACGTACCTCTTCGGCATAAACTACTTTTAAGCCGAGCTCCAATGCCTTTTTGATGTAGTTGAAAGCCATGACAGAATCTTTCGGGCTTTCGCCATAATAAACCAATGTTTTTTTGTTCGAAACATTTCTTGCCACCAACTCTGCTGATTTACGGCCGATGGTTTCGTGGCTGGGTTGGTAAAGGAATGAATAGGGATTATCCGCCAGAAAATCGCTGTTGTTGGAAACCGGATTGACGACTACATTGATTTGATTTTCGCGAGAAAATTGTTGCACTGGTTTGGCATCTTCGGCAAACAGCGGACCGATTATTAAGTCAACTGATTTGAGTTCGTCTTGCGCTAAAAGCGACTTGGTCACTTCCGGATTTCGCTCGGTGTCATACGCGAGTACATCGATATGAATACCGGATTTCTCCAATGAATCGACTGCCAATTGCATGCCCTGATAGATGTCCAGGATGGGTTGATTTTTTTTACGCTCGGGGCTTGGCTCTAATGTGCTGGCGCGAAATGGCAACAGTGCTGCTACACGATAGCGGTCGCGAAAGATGGATTGACCCGAAGTTGCAGAAACAAAATCAGCTTCATTCCAATCGTACTTTTGCAAAATCGATTGAAACAAATTCAAATCGAGATTGCGATTAGGCGATTGGCCAATGGCAGTAACTAATGCACGATCTACTTCCTGATCGTTGGGGTTTTCTTCGCGCAACATTTTGGCGATCTCGACATCCTTTATTTTTGAGAGGTGAACTCGCTTGAGGGAGTCCAGTTTTTCCTTCATACTCGGATCGGTGATTTCGTTGGTCAGCTTCATAGCGATGAAGTAGTCGCCACTTTCGAAATAGAGTTTAGATAGCCACACGGTAGCTTCATTCAGTTGTGGCCAAGTGGGGTATGTTTTTCGAAGATGCGTGAACTGATTTTTGGCTACTGTAGAAAAACCAAGACGCTGTGCCGACAGTGCGTAATAGAAGGTGGCGTATTCGGCATAGGAATTATTTTTATCGTACACCATGAGTGGATTGAACGCATCCATGGCGGCACTGTAGTTGGCCTGATTGAATAGTTCTTTGGCCTTTCGGTATTGCTTTTTGAAATCTTGCGCCTGTGCTGCGAATGAAAAACACAAAATGAGTACTATAGTTGTGAACTTTGATGCGATAGCACGTTCGGCTAGAGAAGCGAAAAGCCTCCCGATAGCTATCGGGAGACTTGTAGCGGATAGCCCGGTGCGCAGCAGGCCGCCCCATACTTTCAATCGATACATCCAGTTCTTCATTTTTTAATTTTTATTCCCACTCAATAGTTGCCGGTGGCTTGGAGCTGATGTCGTAGACCACACGGTTGACGCCTTTTACTTTGTTGATGATGTCGGAGGATACTTCGCTGAGGAACGCGTGGGGAAGGTGCGCCCAATCGGCTGTCATGCCATCGACACTGATCACGGCACGCAGTGCGGCTACTTGCTCGTAAGTGCGCTCATCGCCCATCACTCCTACCGAGTAAACGGGCAACAACACCGCACCGGCTTGCCATACTTGGTTATATAAATTGTGTTTTCTCAAAGCGCCAATAAAGATACTGTCTACCTCCTGCAAAATCCGTACCTTCTCTGCGGAGATTTCGCCCAAGATGCGAATGCCTAGCCCTGGGCCGGGGAATGGATGACGCCCCAGAATAGTAGGATCAATTTGCAAGGTTTTGCCCACTAGGCGCACTTCGTCTTTGAAGAGCGTATTGAGCGGCTCAACTACTTTCAATTTCATTTTTTCGGGAAGACCGCCCACGTTGTGGTGTGATTTGATAGTGGCGGATGGGCCTTTGACCGAAACGGATTCGATGACATCGGGATAGATGGTGCCCTGGCCCAACCACTTTACATCGGCAATGGCGTGCGATTCTTCATCAAAAACTTCGATGAATGTTTTGCCGATGGCTTTGCGCTTGGCTTCGGGTTCGCTGAGACCGCTGAGCGCTGTATAGAATTTTGCTTTGGCATCTACACCTTTGATGTTGAGGCCCATGCCGCGGTAAGATTCTAATACTTGCTCGAATTCGCCTTTGCGCAAGAGGCCGTTGTCTACAAAAATGCAGTAAAGGTTTTTGCCGATGGCGTGATGCACGAGCATAGCGGCCACGGTTGAGTCGACACCTCCGGAGAGGGCCATGACTACTTTATCGTTGACCAACTTGGACTTTAAGTCGGCCACGGTCGATTCTACAAACTGATCGGGCGTCCACTCTTGTGCGCAGTGGCAAATGTGGACGACAAAATTGCGCAACAGTTCTTTGCCTTGGGTGGAATGTGTTACCTCGGGGTGGAACTGAATGCCATAGATGTTTTCGTCTTTCTTTTTGAAGGCCGCCACCTTAACGGATGGGGTGCTGGCGATGATATCGAATTGATCGGAAATGGAAGCGATGGTATCGGCATGCGACATCCATACTTGTGAATCGAGGGCGATTTCTTTGAGGAGGTCGTTGTGGTGATCGACTGACGAAAGAGTGGCGCGTCCGTATTCGCGAATTTGTGAAGGCAGCACGGAGCCTCCGGTTTTATGGGCAATTAATTGAGCGCCATAGCAGACGCCCAAAACCGGCAAGTTGCCAAATTGAGCCAAGTCCACATCGGGCGAGCCGGCATCGCGCACAGAACAAGGGCTACCGGAAAGGATGATGCCTTTGAAGTTGCCGTGGATGGCCGGAATGTGGTTATAAGGGTGGATTTCGCAATAAACGTTTAGCTCGCGCACCCTGCGGGCGATGAGTTGAGTGTACTGGGAACCGAAATCGAGAATGAGAATTTGATCTGCCATTCGCAAAAATAGTAATTCGGAGGGTAGTAAACCTAGAGGTGTGAGGGTAGGAATCGAGTATTTTTAATCCAAGGGTTGAACGACAGAATTGGGCAGCATGAGCAGGAAAGGCAAGGCTTTGGAATAGTCGAGTTGTGGATACTCTAACCCCAGAAGCCGGATGTTCTTGTAATAGGTTTGATGCTGTTGGTAGTAGTTTTTTTCACTTTGAATAAACCATGCTTTTTCTCCCAGTTTTTGGGATAAGAACCATTTTTCAATAAGACGGGCACTGCGTCCATTGCCATCGTTCCAAGGATGAATTTTTACAAATACCAAGTGGATCATAGCTGCAAAAAAGAACACTTCATTGGTGTTCAATTTCATATGTCGCAAAGTTTCAATATCAGCATATAACTTTTCCATCTCACCAGCAACCTCAAATGGGGTTGCGGCAACGTATTCTATCCTTCCATCAGGTGTGGATATGTACATATTATGAATACGAAGTTTTCCCTGTTGATGCTTGGCGACTACGTGTTTACTTAATAGCCGATGCGCCTCCGCAATATTGGCTTTATTGAGATCATTGGCTTTGGCAAAGGTGTAGGCGCCATAAAGGTCATCAATCTTTTTTGTGTAATCGGGCAAAAACTCGATACCGAATTTTTTGTGCTTTATGTAACTATCCAGCTCTATTTCTTCTCCTTCAATTTTGCTGGAATAAACAGATGAAACTGACGTATAAAAGCTAAAAGTATCAGTAGAAATTTCGGCATCCTTCAACGCATCGAATTTTTCCTGCAACTGTGCCGGCACTTGCTGCTGATACGCTGCGAGTAGGGTTGTAGGAATTAACTGAAGGTTCATTTATAGTGGTTATGCTATACAAAATTCAAGATTGCCAAAGTTAAGTCCTTTTCTCATATACCTTCTTTTTTAAAGAGAGGTTATGAACATCTCTTAATTTCAAAATCTATAACAAAACTAGCGACTCGCGTTTGAAGGGCATTCGTACCTAATTTTTTGTATTTTTGAATAATGGAAACAAATCTATTGGCCAGAATCACTTCGGATACCAAAATATGCGGTGGAAAACCGTGCATTCGGGGAATGAGAATCAGAGTGGTTGACGTACTTGAACTTTTGGCTTCCGGATTATCTCCAACTCAGATTGTTACCGAAGAACTTCCTGATTTGGAAGAAGAAGATATTCGGGCTTGCCTCCTTTATGCTGCTTCTAAAGTAAATCATCCGGTTTTGGTAGCGGCATGACTCAACAATCTCACTTATACACCTCGTAGCAGTACTCCTTCAAATAATCTCCGGCATCGTCTTCGCCTGCGTTGAATGCTTTGGTCAGCAAGCGGCAGCCTTCGTCTGTGCGCTTGAGTTGAACGAGTGCCATGCCTTTGTAAAGCCACGCGCTGGCATTTTCGCTGTTTAGCAAAAGTGCTAAATCCAAATATTCTATACCGCGTTGGTACTGCTCTAATTCCAAGCAAAAAGAACCTGCATACAAATAAGCCGGCTCGTAAGCGGCTTCTAGCTCGATTGATTTATTGATGCACTGAAAGGCGCTGTCTGCCTGCTCCATTGAATAATAGGCGAGTGCCAAATTAGTTTCAAGTTCGGCATCGTCCATTACACTTCGAACCATTAACAAATCTGATTTTGCCTTGGCATATTCACCGCGTTGTATTTGAATGGATCCACGCCATTTTACTAACTCTAAATTATCGGGTTGCAATTCAAATGCCCGGCCGATGCTTTCCACTTGCTTCTCAGATTCACCGGTTTGACCATAAATGAAAGCACGTAAAATATGCGCTTGCGACACCTGAGGATATTGCGCAAGAAAGACATCCAAATCTTTTAGTGACGACTCAAAATCTTCCGAATAGTAGTACGCAATAGCGCGTTTATAAACAGGTCGAAAATCAGATTTTTCTTTTAACCCGGAGGTTTTGATTACGGACGAATACAAATCAATCGCCTTCTCGAATTGACGTTGCTCCATCAATGTATCGGCTTTTGCCTCCAATTGATTATCCTGCGAAAAACCGATGGAACAGGTGCAAAAGAAAATGACCAAGCTCATAATGAACTTGGTCAGATTTCGATAGTTAAATAGTTGAGTCACGTGTGACACGTATTTAAAGATTCACAAATTGTTAAGCTGTAGCCGTAGCTTTGTTGGCATAGCGCTTACGATCCGTTTCGTTCAAATAAATTTTACGCAAGCGAATCGACTTCGGAGTTACCTCTACATACTCATCTCCCTGAATATATTCCAATGCCTCTTCCAACGAGAATTTGGTAGCCGGGCGGATCGTCATTTTTTCTTCTGATCCGGTAGCACGCATGTTGGTCAACTTCTTGGTTTTGGTAATATTGATCACCAAATCTCCACTGCGGTTGTTTTCGCCAACTACTTGTCCTTCGTATACTGCATCGCTCGGGTCTACAAAAAATTTACCGCGATCTTGCAAGTTGTGTAAGCTGTAAGGAATGGCTTCGCCTTGTTCCATACAAATCAATGATCCGTTGATACGTCCTGGAATTTCGCCTTTGTACGGTTGATATTCTTTGAAGCGGTGCGTTACGATGGCTTCACCGGCAGTTACGTTCAACAAGTAGTTTCTCAAACCGATAATACCTCGAGCTGGAATCATGAATTTCAAAATCATGCGGTCTGCTTTCGGCTCCATGTTCGTCATTTCGCCTTTGCGCTGTGATACAGTCTCGATCGCTTTTCCGGCAACAATCTCCGGTAAGTCGATGGTTAATTCTTCCATTGGCTCACACTTCACGCCATCAATTTCCTTAAAGATTACCTGAGGCTGACCAATTTGCAATTCGTATCCTTCTCTGCGCATCGTTTCGATCAACACCGACAAGTGCAATACACCGCGTCCGAAAACAAGGAAGCTATCGGCAGAGCCGGTTTGTCCTACTTTCAACGCAAGGTTTTTCTCTAATTCTTTATCCAAACGATCTTTGATGTGACGTGAGGTAACGAATTTACCTTCTTTGCCATAGAATGGAGAGTTGTTGATAGTAAACAACATGCTCATGGTCGGCTCATCAATTTTGATGGACTTCAACGCCTCTGGTTTTTCTAGATCAGAAACGGTATCTCCAATTTCAAATCCTTCCAAACCTACTAAAGCACAAATATCTCCTGCTTTTACTTCTTCAACTTTCTTCTTGTCAAAACCTTCGAATACATACACTTCTTTGATGCGGGTTTTTACAATCGCACCGGTATCGCGTTTTACCAAAGCAACAAATTGACCTGCTTTTACATTACCGCGTTGAATACGTCCGATCGCCACACGACCGATATATGAAGAGTATTCTAATGACGTAATCATTAATTGAGTAGGTCCTACATCAATTTTTGGGGCAGGAATGTATTTGATAACACCTTCAATCAAAGCGTTGATGTCGGTGGTTGGTTTTTTCCAATCATCGCTCATCCAGCCTTGTTTGGCCGATCCGTAGAAAGTTGGGAAATCCAATTGATCTTCGTTGGCATCGAGTGCAAACATCAAATCAAACACCGATTCGTGTACTTCATCGGGTGTACAGTTCTTTTTATCTACTTTATTGATAACCACAATTGGCTTTAAGCCTAATTGCAATGCTTTTTGCAATACAAAGCGGGTTTGGGGCATGGGGCCTTCAAATGCATCGACCAACAAAAGGCAACCATCGGCCATGTTGAGTACGCGCTCTACTTCACCACCAAAGTCGCTGTGGCCGGGCGTATCGATTACGTTGATTTTATAGTCTTTGTAGCGTACAGACACGTTTTTGGCAAGGATGGTGATACCCCTCTCGCGCTCCAAGTCGTTGCTGTCCATGATCAACTCACCGGGGTTTTCGTGGTCTTTGAAGAGATGGCCTGCATGCAGCAGTTTATCAACTAAAGTGGTTTTACCGTGGTCAACGTGAGCAATAATTGCGATGTTCCTGATTTTTTCAACTTCCATAAATGCCCTATTCTAATGATTTTTAAGATTTGAGGCCGCAAAGATAGCTTTAATTGGTCAAAATCAGGCATCGATCTGATCATTTGTTGGTGGAGACTCAAATAGGCGAAAGAATGCGAAAACAAACGGTGGCAGGCCTTTCCGGTTTGAATAGGTTGAGGGCCAATTCAATTGGAGTTGTTGGAGACCAACGATTTTACGTGATCAATCATTCCACGTCTTTTTTTGTTAATCAGTTTAACTTGCTCCTGCGCATAATTTAAAATCTCGTCCGACTTAATAAGTAATTCATTCAAACTCCCCATTGCTGAAGCCTGCATTGTCAAATCAATCGAGTCTCGAAGGTTTTCGTTCAACAAATTGCATTTTACATGCGATTGATACGCTTCTATCTTCTGACTGTATGCTGCAACCTGATCATAAAACTCTTGCATCAATACAGATGCCTTGGAGTGATTAAGCAAGCTGTTCCAGGATGTAAATAACAGTGCATCTGAAATCTTTTTCTTTGCTTCTGCTAGCGAATTATAAAAGTGGGCGCTTGTCTCTGCGATTGCACGATGATGTTGAAGGGCAGATTCGTAAGAGATGTATTCGGGAGATTCTTTCGATAGAAAACGACTAATCTCAATCGTAAAAGACTCATTGATTGACTTCACTCTTTTCTCCAACTCAAGAAGTGACTTGCGGAAGTTAGTTAGTTCAACAAACTCATTTTCAAGTTTCGCAACTGAAGCTTTATCCCCTCCTAAAAAACCATCGAGATATTTTTCACGCCATCCCAATTCTTTCGTAGCCTTTTGATAGCGTTCGTTCCGAGCGGTGTATTCGTCAAGTCGCTTTTTAAATGAAGCCGAAGCTTGGGTAAGGTCGCGATGCATTGCTACAAAAGTAGGTAGCACATCTTCCAATTTTACTTCTAGTTGCATTAGTAAGATTTCACCGGCTTAAGCCCTTTTTAATGATCTCTTCCAACACTTTGGAATCAACTTCTTCTAATTTGTTGATATAAAGGCAACCCTTTCCGGTTTTGTATTTCCCCAGTTTCTTCAGTAACACGGTATCTTCCACGGCACCTGAAATATAGAGGGCAAAATTCTGCTTTCGTGGCGAAAACCCCATCACGAACCAATTCATTTCTCTACCACTATCATATTTTAAAACTTTATCGCCTAAACCAATAATGGCTGTTCCCCACATCTTGGCTTTTGCTTTGGTTGCTTTTTCCATCATTTTCAAAATTACAAATGCATCTTTTTGCTTTTGCGGATCCTTCACTTTCTTCAAAAAGGCATCTACGCTTAATTCTGTCTTTTTTGTTTTTAACTCAGCCATTGCATTTGCTGTTATCTGTTTGTCAATTTAACAATTTCAACTCACTCAAAGCATATGAATTTTGTATTTTGTACGATGAACTAACTAAACACCCTAATCGTTACGGTATCATGACTAAAAAAATTCTAATAACTGGTGCTCAGGGAAATCTGGGCAAAGCGTGTGTAACGAAATTCCTTCAGAGTGGCGATCAGGTTTTTGCCTTGACCACTCCCGGGAAAGAGGAAAATACTGAATCAGCAAATCTGATCTCACTCGGTATTGATTTAATTCATGAAGAAGAGGTGGAAACATTGGTAAACACGTTGATTAAAAAATACCAAACCATCGATGCCGCAGTATTGACCGTTGGCGGTTTCGCCATGGGGTCAATTCACACCACCGATAAAACCGCCTTGCAAAAAATGATTGATCTGAATTTTTATACTTCTTATTTCGTTGCGAGAGCGGTTTTTCAACAGATGATACAGCAAGGTCATGGACGAATCATTTTCATCGGTGCTCGTCCCGCGCTCGATGCCCAGCAAGGGAAAAATACATTCGCTTATTCGCTCAGCAAATCCATGATTTTTCAGCTGGCCGAATTGTTAAATGCAGAAGCGAAAGGAAAGAATGTAACCGCCACGGTCATTGTGCCCAGCACGATTGATACCCCACAGAATCGTGCATCGATGCCCGATGCAAACTTTAACGATTGGGTTACTGCCGAAGAAATTGCAGAATCTATTCAGTATGTAGTTTCAGACTCCGCTCGTGCCTGGCGCGAACCGATCATCAAATTGTATAACAACTCCTGACGGTAATGGCGCAATTGGGCAACTTCTCGTACCTTTAAGTTTTAAATCAATCTCGAATGAAAAGAAAGGTTTGGATTACGGTGGTGCTAGTAGGTGGGTTGACATTCTTTTCGTTTACAGCTCCCGTGGATCGGTACTTCGAAATCGCCCGAAACTTGGACATTTTCGCTTCACTCTTCAAAGAGGTCAATAATCTGTATGTAGATGAGGTGAGCCCTACCAAGATGGTTCACACCGGCATCGATGCCATGCTCAATTCACTCGATCCATATACCAACTACATATCCGAAGATCAGGTGGAAGATTTTCGCACGATGAACACGGGTCAGTATGGTGGCATTGGTGCCCTTACACGAACCTATAACAAGCGCACCGTGGTCACCATGGTATATGAATCGTATCCTGCTTATAAAAACGGATTACGTATTGGAGATGAGGTGATCAAAATGGACGGAATCGAGTTGTCAAAATTAACGCAGGAAGAGGCCAACCACTTGATGCGTGGACAGGTGGGCACTGTGGTTAAACTGTCGGTGAAGCGTTTTGGCAAAGACCAACTGATCGACCTTGAATTTAAACGCGAGAAAATAAAAATCAGCAATGTGCCTTACTTCGGCATGATTGCTACCGATGTGGGCTATATTCAGTTGACCGAGTTCACCAGCGAAGCTGGGAAAGAAGTAAAAAACGCGTTGGTAGACCTGAAAGAAAAGGGAGCGAAATCCATTGTGCTTGACTTACGTGGCAACCCGGGCGGTTTATTATTTGAAGCTGTGAACATCTGCAACCTGTTTTTACCGAAAGGAAAAAAGGTGGTCGATACGAAAGGCAAACTTCAAGAAAACAATATAACGTACGAAACTTTAAATCCTCCGGTGGATTTAGAAATTCCGGTGGCCGTGCTCATCAATCGCGGAAGCGCTTCTGCTTCTGAAATTGTTGCCGGCACTTTACAAGATTATGATCGGGCTGTCGTCTTGGGCGAGCGCTCTTTCGGAAAAGGATTAGTGCAGGTAAGCAGGCCGCTCTCCTATCACGCACAGGTAAAGATTACTACTGCGAAATATTATACTCCAACAGGCCGTTGCATTCAGGTTTTGGACTACACCCATCGCAGAGAAGATGGAAGTGCCGGTATAGTACCCGATTCGATTAAAAAAGAATTCAGGACTACCAACAACAGAAAGGTATATGATGGCGGAGGAATTGATCCGGATGTGAAACTAAATACGCAAGAAGCTTCCGCTGTTACACAAGCCTTGTTTGTCAGCGGTCATCTATTTGATTACGCTACGATTTACGCTTCAAAACATAGCAGCATTCCTGA
>JAJTHV010000409.1 GCA_021300095.1 Flammeovirgaceae bacterium
ACTTAAGCGGTTCTTTTTGGCTTCTGCCGAATTGCTGCTCAAAATGAAGTCAGTGTACTTATTTACCACACTGGAAGTCGTGTTTACACGCGCTTCCAAATCTGAAATCTTGTATGTTTTAGCTTCTTTTAATTCTATTGGCTTCCCCTTTGCGTGAACCAATGCTACATACGAATTTTCAGCCACCTTTATTTCATCTGTTGACTTAAGGCGATCTCCGGTCTTAACCGCTTGCCAGGCATCTCCTGATTTTACCTCATTCGAGCCCTTGTTGGCTAACACTTTGAAGGCATAATCGGCTTGACCGATTGCGATGCCCGATAGAAAAATGCCTACTAAAACTAAAATTCCGCTCTTTTTCATTTGTTTATCTTTTGTTTTTTACGTCTTATGAAATGGTCAAAATAACGCCACTTCATGTATTTTGTTGATTTTCGGTACTAAAATACTAAAAAATCGTGCCAAAAAATGAGACTATTTTTCCATTTATACCTTCTGTCGCCTTTTAGTAAGCCAATTGTCGAGTTCGTTTTGGGCAGACTTCAATATATCGTAGCAAGGACCCACCAAAGCTGTGGCGATCATGGTCAACGACAAATCGAGTTTGATACTATAAATATTGAATAGTGAGATAATAAGCCCAGTGATTATGAGTATTTGGATAACCTGTATTACTACAGAAAGAGCATCATACCAAACCGGCAGTTTCTCATCAATGACTATGAATAGTGCCACTGTTAAAAGACAAACAATGATTGCGATGGCAATCTTTACCCATTCATCCAATTCATCGACATAGTCTTCACTTAAAATCATCGCCACCGCATTAGCATGTACTACCGGACCAAACATATCTGGATTCGCACGACCCCCAAATTTTTTGTTCAATGGGGTAAAGAATTTATCCTCCCAAGCAGAGTGCCCAAGATAATTACCCAAATAGCCTAGAATGACAATTTTATCTTTGAATACATCGCCTGAAAAATTTTGCTCTTGCAACACATCTTGCGCATCCAGAACTGTGAACATCGTACCAAAATTGGTGGTAGCCGATTCACTGTTTTTTAAGCTCTTCACCCGATGTTGAATTACTTCAATGTTACCTCTAAAATTGATTATTTCTTCCTCATTGTTACGCGCCAGAAATTTCTCCGCCTTCATCGAATCGTACATCATCGCAATCCGTACAGAGAAAGCCACCTCTCTTTTTCCATTGATTGTGCGCTGAGGATAAAGTGTCCGGCAAATTTTTACATCTTCTTGGTGATTCGCATTTGTCGGTAATGTTACAAATCCCAAATGTGCGTATTGCTTGAACATCGGATCTGGAGTCTCCAGCGAATCGGCAATGTTTGAATCAAACTGAGCTAATGAGTCGGTCTGCATTAATTTTTCACCCAACACAACATTCCCAGCTTCTCGGATTGCTTCACTCAGCATCAAATTACTGAGCGTATCCAAAAGTTGTGGGCAATTGATTGAATCATACAAACCTCCTTCACAATTAAACAGAGCATCCACCGCAATTACCCTCGGCTTATATTGACTAATTATCTGAATTTGTCGGGCAATATCGAGCCTTCCGAGCGTTGAAAAATTGACCAATACGATGCGATCATCAACTACTGGATCCTCGCGCAGCCTGCTAAAAGCATAATCGGTCAATTCGGTATCAGCCAATGCCTGAGAGATGGTATCAAATGCGCTAAAGAATTTAAAGTCCGAAATTTTATCTACCACACGCATCATCACAAAAACAAAAACCGTGACGCTGATACATTGTATTAAAAACTTTTTCATCGATTTAAGGTAGGTTTAGGTTTAGTTTTAGGATTGGCCTTTGATACTTTATCCGGCAAAGTATTTTTCGGTCAATTCTCAGGGGTTTAGTTTAACTAAGTAAATTTATAAATATTTAACACTAACTCATACCGGTGAAAAAGATTAGTCGCGACCGACTGAATTTACTAGAATATCAAAATGGCCTCGGCAGCCATCACAAAGTCACTTTAGCGAAAGCCATTACGCTTGTCGAAAGTACGCTTCCATCTGATGAACAATTGGCCGAAGAACTGATTGAATCCATTCTTCCCCAAACTGGTCGATCCATCCGTATCGGCATCACTGGCTCTCCAGGTGTAGGCAAAAGCACATTCATCGAATCCTTTGGAAAATACCTTACCCAACAAAACAAGCGTGTGGCTGTGCTGGCCATAGATCCGAGCAGCACCATAAGCCAAGGCAGCATTTTAGGTGATAAAACACGCATGGAAGAATTGGCCAAAGACCCACTGGCTTTCATCCGACCTACGCCCTCACGAAACACACTGGGCGGTGTAGCTAATAAAACCCGCGAAGCCATATTACTCTGTGAAGCTGCTGGCTTCGATATTATTTTAGTGGAGACAGTTGGCGTAGGTCAGTCCGAAACCATGGTGCGTGGCATGGTTGATTTCTTTCTTCTATTGATGCTAGCCGGCAGTGGGGATGAATTACAAGGAATCAAAAAAGGGATTATGGAAATGGCCGATGGTGTGGTGATCACCAAAGCCGATGGTGATAATAAAAAGAGAGCCACGGAAGCACAAGCTCATTTTCTTCATGCACTTCATTTGTTTCAACTTCCTGATTCAGGCTGGTCGCCTCAAGTGCTCACAGCGTCAGCTCTTCAAAAAGAAGGTATAGAAGATGTGTGGAAATTGATAACCTCGTTTCAGGCGCACGCACTACAAAATGGCTGGCTGAACGAACAGAGAAAAAAACAAAACGCTGCATGGTTTTCTGAAACTATTCAAAATCAGGCGGTCACTTTTCTTCTTTCCAATCCAACCATTCAGGAAAAAAAACTACAGCTTGAAAGTGCCATCGCTGAAAAGAAAATAACACCCCCGTATGCCAGCCGCCAACTGATGGAAGAAATTTTAAGTCGCTTTAAAGTTTAGATTTATTCTTTTTGGAATCCGGTACTTTTTCATGCCCATACGGACAATGGCGGCAGTTGTTTCCACAGCAATAACCTCTCTTCCGATGAAAGGCTTCCGTAAAAACTAGTAGTCCATTCTCGAAATAATAATCCGGTTCTTCCCTTTTTTTCTTCTCTTCCACAAATGCTTCGTTAAAGAATTCCAAAATTTAATGAAGGTGTAGCAAACCAATAGTTTGCATGCAATACAGGCTCCGCAAAGCGCACGCGTATTCGTTCTGTAAACATCGGCATGTTAACTACCAGAGTATGAAACTCACCATTTTCACCGCAAGGATCAACACCTAATCTTTCCAATTCGAGCACCAATTCTTCTGTTAGTTGTTTCCCCAAATAGGAATATCCCATCTTTTCATTGCATGAAACAATATACGTTTCAATGCCCTGCTGTAACATTTCAAGTACTAACTCTTTTCGATCTCTCTTCCAAAGAGGTAGCACCGCCTCGATCTCCGCTTTTACACATACTTTCTCTTCCCACTCTCGATGAGCCTCCAGATCAATGTCACCAAACACTCCGTGTGTGAGTTGATATTTCTCTTTCAGCATCAACAAGTTCTCTACAAATGTAGACTCATACAATTCCCAACTCGCAGGTATAGTATGCAATGGGAGAGCCATCAATTCCGCTTGCTTCTGCAAAACCGCTTTTGGTATTCCATGACTTCGGCTGATCTCACCGTGTTCGTTCAATACATTGAGCAGCACAGCGGGGGTTAAGCCCATTTGCTTCGCTTTCATCAGCGCATAGCAACTGTCTTTGCCCCCACTCCAACTGCACACAAACAAATTATCTTTTAACTCGTGCATCATTAAAATCGATAGCGCGCACCTATGGTAAAGTTTCGTCCTTGCGTAGTAAAACCATAAACACCCACAAACTGTTCATCCATTAAATTATTCACTAATCCATAGATCATCCATTTCTTCTCCTGCCACTCTTTTGCCAGATGAATGTTCACCAAATCATACGCTCGCAAAGCAATTTCATTCGCGTTAAAGCTTTCATCATAATATAAATCCATCCGATTCCCGGTATGTAAATAGTTCACTGTCATCGACAAGCCTTGACTTGGATAGAGCGTTACACTAGCACCCAATTTCTCTTGTGGAATTCGATAAAATGTTTTTTGAGCATCAGTCGATTGAAAGGTATAATCTGCTCTTACACTTACCAATTGATTAATCAGATATACGGCATCTATTGTTACACCACTTACTCTGCGTGTAGTTGATAAATTCTCGTAGCGCGAAACAAATCCAATTGTATTTGCTTCATCACGATAAAAATTTACTGCATTCACAACCAGGGCTCTGTGCATGAAGGAAACCCCATACTCATAATTGATATATTCTTCAGGTTTCAGCTTTTTGTTTCCATAAGGCGAATACAATTGATACAAACTGGGCGTGATAAACGATGAAGAAATACTTGCGAATACTTTCAATTTACTGTTTTCACTTAAATCACCCGTCCACGAAGGATTTACATTATACAACAGGTTGCTTCCATATACACTGTGAGTATTCAAGCGCACGCCTGCATGCACTTGAAATCCACTTGCAAAATCTACAAACAACGAAGTGTAAGGATCTACAATGGTAAATTGAGTGGTATCGGCCTTGTTCGCATTCTTCTGTTCAAAATTTAATTGTTGAAAACTGACTCCACTTAACAGTTTCGCAGTTGATCCCAGTTGCTGTGTGTGGATAATTTCCGCAAATAAGTTATTACCCTCATACACAGACGGAAACGAACTTTTGAACTCACGCGTATTGGCTAGTTGCTGCGCCACCCATTGCAAACTTCCTTTCGCATAGCGATAGTTGCCTTTCAAACCAAATCGTGTTTGCATTTGCACCTGACTGTTGGCCGCATCCTTAAATGGACCCGCATCATACTTCGCATCAAACCAATCTCTTCCGCCAAAAAAATCCAATGTCACTCGCGAGTTGACCGCATATCCTACTTTTATAAACTCATTTCTTCGTTCAAAGCCATCCTTATCAAAATTGGCAGTGCCGCTTTTATCCAAAGCAGAAGAAAATCCATCAGTCGCGAATTGATTTGAAAATAAAAGAAACGAAAACTTACCTTCTCGTGCATTCAAACCAATATCTCGTCCAAAGCTGTTCCAACTTCCCCCATTCAAGTGAACGCTGCCATGCACTCCGCCCTTTTCCGGCTCTTTCAATTGCACATTAATCACCGAAGCTGCAGCTCCCGAGCCATACAATGTGCTCAGTCCCCCTTGCAATACTTCTACACTTCGCACTTGATCAGTCGCCACATAGCGCAAATCATAAAAAGCATCAATACCACTCGGGTCATTCATTGGCACACCATCTACAACCACCAGCGTCTGCCGGTTGCGTGCACCCCGAACATAATAACTCAAGTTCGATCCGGGTGTACCAAAATTTCCGTCTAACTGAATGCCCGCCAACGAGTTTAATAAATCCGAAAAACTTCTCCCCGACTGTTCTCGCAGTTGCTGCTCATTCAATCGCAAAATAAATTTTCCTGATTTCTCGATGGGCAAATCAAATCGCGTGCCCGTCACTACCACTTCATCAAGTGTGCGTGTTGAATCTTGTTGCTGCGCATTTGTTTTACTTGGTGCGAGCCACCAAAGGACAATTAAAGTGATTGTCCAGACTTTTCTCTCTTTTTTCATTTTTGAAAAAGTTTAAGGTTTTGAAAAAAGAGTAAA
>JAJTHV010000102.1 GCA_021300095.1 Flammeovirgaceae bacterium
ATTTCTTTTGCTTTTTGCAAAGCAGCTACGAAAGCAGGATCCTGATTATTGCCGCTCAATCCACGGATAATGTCGATCGGAGAAATCTCCAACACAACGTGCATACCACCTTGCAAGTCAAGGCCAAGATTCAATTCACTTTCTTTGATCTCTTTGTATGTGTATTCTGCACCGAATAAATTATAAACGGTTTTGTTCCACAATGAATCCAGATAGTTCTGCTTTTTAGTCAAATTCAGATTGCCTGCCTTATCAGTAGCCTGGGCGATGGCATCTTTTTGAATGTTGCGTGATACCCACGTAAACGACAGGTAATACAAACACAACAGGGTGATGAGAATGGTGAGTACAACTACGACTCCTTTGTTACGCATATGAAAATAAAATTTAATTGAAAAAACAAGTGAAAACGAGATTGAATCGGATGATTCCGACTAATCAAAAAAGACGAACTAATTTCTGATTAAGGCGCGTTGGGCGCTATACTGGTGCGGAAGAGTGTTCGGAAGAATTTGAAGAGACTTTGACGGATGAATGCAACAACTTTTTTGGGCTCTTCAGAAATGGCCACTTGGCGTGGAACAATTTCCTGATCTTGATTAACAGCCAGCGTGTTGCCATTCGACACCACATCAGAGGGGGCATGAATGCTCGCCTCATTTTTTGTATCGTTTTGCTCGGATTTAGCTTTAGCTTTTTGTTCCGCAACAGGCTTATAAAAAGACTGGGTAAGTACAATTACGGCTACCGACAGTATGCCGACAAACAGTAAAAACCCTCTTTTTAATCCTTTTTTAGACATTTTTTGAATGTTCTGTTCAAATTCCGGATGGCAAAACTAGCCAATACCCGCTAATTTGCAACTTCTATTTTTGATTTTAGAAAGCTGGCCAACACCTCCAACGCCTTTTTAAAATTGCTATTGTTGGGAATCACCAGATCAGAGTAATGCTTTAAGGGCTCAATCTGACTTTCGTAGATGGGCATTACATGAAATTGATAGCGATAAAGCACATCGTCCAGATCATAGCCTCTTTCAACCTGATCTCTGCGAATTCTGCGGCCAAGCTTCACATGGTCTTTGGCTTCAATAAAAATTTTAAGGTCAATTTCTTTGGCGATTTCCTCAAAATATTGAACAAACAAGCCTTCGACTATTATAATAGGGGCACTTTTAAATTCCAGTAAGGAAGGTTCAGCGGCCGGATTATTAAAAGTGTATTCTTTTTTAAAGACGCTTTGGCCAGCTTTCAGCTTGATCAAATCACCTAAGAACGCATCCCGGTCAATTGAAATTGGCAGATCAAAATTTTTGACGCCATTTTCATCAATGGGCTGTTGTTCGCGTGGTTTGTAATAATTGTCTTGCGAAATCAGGCAGATTTCATCGGGTTTAAATAGATCGGACAGTCCCTGAAGAAAATAGGTCTTTCCAGAGCCGCTTCCCCCTGTTATGCCAATGGTAAAAGGTTTATTCATAGGTTTCGATGTAAAAGTACATTTTATGTTTATCCTCCAAAAAAAGAATTAACATCAACCCCTTTCTTTTTTTATTAACTTTAGTTTCGGGCAAAAACAGAATTATATGATTCAGGAGAAATCGAAGTTAAGTTCATGGATTGGCGGTACGATTGCATTTGTTTTGGTGGTGGTAGCTGGACTATTTCTCTATGATTTGTTTTTTTCCAAACCTGAACATTTAAAAGGGGTAATCATCGAGAAGATATTTGTGCCGGCACATACCTATTCGGGCGGCCCCTATGGTGGTAATCGCAGGGGTAATTACACCATCACCACTGCCCAGGAAGAGCAATGGATCGCCATTGTAAAAACGGAAAGTGGCGATACCTTAAAAGTGCATTGTCACTCCAGCCACTATGAGAATACGGAGGTAGGAAGTGCTATTTATTTTAAGAAGTATGAAGGACACATGTTTCATGTAGAATACTTTGCTCACAACGAAGAAGAAGAAATCAAAAAGCAATAATAATCTATCGAGCATTCATTCATATTCGTAAACTGCCTATTAGCTTAATAGAAAAAAGGAATTCGTAAGAAATGAAGGAGTTGAAGGCCATTGTAGCCGAACATAAGAAGCTGGCGTCAAACAGACAGGCAGCTTTAGCCACGGTGGTGAAAGTCAGTGGCTCTTCCTATCGCAGCCCCGGGGCACGCATGCTCATTACCGATGATGGCAAATGGGTAGGCTCTATCAGTGGCGGTTGTCTGGAGGGCGATGCGTTGCGTAAGGCTCGAATGGTGATGACGAGCAAGCAACCTTTGACGGTAACTTACGACACGCGCGAAGAAAGCAACCAGAATCTAGGTATTAGTCTCGGATGTAATGGTGTGATTGATGTGTTAATCGAACCTTTTTCAGAGAATTATCTGCCAACACAATTTTTTGAACCCATCATTCAGCGCAATGAGCCGGTAGTCATGGCTACTGTTTTTCAAGGGGAAAATAGTGTAGGTGAAAAAATGTGGTGTGATTCATCTGGCTTACTTCAATCAACGATTTCTGATGCAACCTTAAAAAAAGAATTACACATTTTGTTGAATGAAGTTTTTCAGCTAAAAAAATCATTCACACAGAAAATAACAACCCCATCGGGTGAAGCAGAAGTTTTTTTAGAATGGATACAGCCGTCTGTGTCTGTGCTTATTTTTGGAGGAGGCTTTGACGCGCGTCCGGTGAGCCAGTTGGCGAAAACACTGGGCTGGGAAGTCCAAGTAACAGATGAATGCGTGGCGCACATTGCCCCGATCTTTTTTCCGAGAGTCGATAAGTTGTCTTTGTGCCAGCGAGAATTTATCGATCGCGATTTTCAGATAACAAATTATACAGCATGTGTGCTTATGTCGCACAACTACGAATACGATCGCGATGTGCTGAAGAAGATAATTCATTCACCAGCCCCTTACATTGGTATCTTAGGTCCGCGCAAGCGTTTTGATAAAATACGTGATGAATTTCAAAAAAGCGGATTGGAATTAAGCGAGGAACAATTGGCCCGCGTCCATTCACCGATCGGATTGGATATTGGCGCAGAAGCTGCGGATGAAATTGCGGTTTCCATCATTGCAGAAATACAAAGTGTTTTTGCGAAGCGCCCAGCTGGATTTTTAAAACAACTGCCCGGCCCCATTCATCAGCGATAAGATGCAGAAGAAATTTTACATTTCATTTATTCTCTCCGTTAGCTGTCTGGCTACGGAGTCGTTTGCACAAAATGAATTCGCAGACAAACTAGCCGAAGCTGCGTTTTCACTTACGCATCAAAAAGTGCAATATGACGCTACCTATTTCGCAATCAGTTATCCGAGTGGAGATGTCCCCGCAGATAAAGGAGTTTGTACCGATGTGGTTATTCGTGCCTATCGAAAAGTAGGAGTCGACTTGCAAAAGGAAGTGCATGAAGACATAAAAGCCAATTTTTCAAAATACCCGGCTAAGTGGGGACTCAAGCAACCGGACAAAAATATCGATCATCGAAGAGTCCCCAACCTGATGACTTTTTTTTCACGTTTCGGAACTACCAAGACTATAAGTACAGATCCGAAAGACTACTTACCTGGTGACATCGTGTGTTGGAATTTGGGAGGAGCGATCACACATATCGGAATTATATCGAAGAACAAGTCAAACGATGGAAAGCGGAATTTGATCATCCATAACATCGGCCATGGACAAGTGGAAGAAGATATTCTGTTTGAGTACAAAATAATCGGCCATTATTCCTTTAGAAAGTAACACCACATCGTGTACATTCTAAAAAATAAAAGATATTTGCAGAGACCAGAACCAAGCACCTATGCGCTCAACCTATTTTCTGTTGTTTCTTGCGCTTGCGTTAATTGCGTGCAATCAACAAGAGGCAACGCAAACACCAAAACCCGATGCGGACAATGGCGGTTTGTTTTTGCCGGATGGCTTTGGCGCATTGGTAGTTGTAGA
>JAJTHV010000131.1 GCA_021300095.1 Flammeovirgaceae bacterium
CATTAAAGTTATTTTTGGAAATGTAAGTGCCACTCCACAAACTATCACAGATCAACTGATAGAAGTGCCCGTACCTGCTGGTGCTGCATTTGATCACGTGGGCGTTCTCAACACAACCAATGGTTTATCCGGGTATTCTAAGAACCCATTTTTTATTAGTTTCGGAGGAGCCAATCCATTCAATGCGAGTCAAATTTCAACGCAAAATGATTTCAATTCTGAAAGCGGTCTATATGATTTAGCTATGGCGGATTTTGACGGTGATGGAAAACAAGACATCGCAACTGCCAATGATAATTCGAATAATATCGCAGTTTTTCTGAATACGAGCACAACGGGTACTATTTCCTATACTAAATCGATTTTAACACCTACTGCCAAAACATTGCATGTTTCTGCCGCTGATTTAAACGGAGACTCCAAACCGGAAATACTAGTTTCAGAGTTAAACGGCCCGCGTGTCTTTATTTTCAGAAACAATAGCACCCTAGGATCGATCTCCTTTTCTGCTCCTACCTCCATTTCACTTTCAGGTGGTAAATTAAGTATGATTGGCATTCGCGATCTTGACTTGGATGGAAAACCGGACTTGGTAGTTACCGATCACGCTTTCAACCGAATCTTTGTAGTGCCGAATCAAAGCTCAATTGCTACGATTCAAATGGGCACTCCTGCCATCATTACAGTAAACAGTACTTCAGTTACCGATGGAATAGCTATAGATGACCTGGATGGTGATGCATTACCCGAAGTAATCACGAGCGAGTTTCTTAGTCCCTCAGGAAAAATATTCATTTTGAAAAATCAAAGTACACCCGGCACGATCAAGCTGACAGCATCAATTGAGATCGTGGCATCAACCACAATTTCCAACCTTAAACTTGGTGACTTGGATGGGGATTCAAAACTTGATTTGGCAGCTACCGGACTTTTGGCTTCTAGTGTTTTTGTTTTTGCCAATCAAAGTACATCATCTACCATTCAATTTGCAGCCCCGGTTTCAATAGCTGCCAATGCGCGTCCATGGGGAATTGATTTTGGTGACATGGACGGGGATGGTAAAGCCGATATCGTGGTTGCATCAATCACACAAAAAGCAGTAACTATTTTAAACAATCAAAGCACCTCCGGAAACTTGTCGTTTCAGTTGCAAACCATTCCAACAACATTTATCAACCGGCATGTGAGAATTGCAGATGCAGATATAGACGGTCGTCCGGATATTACCTTCACCAGTATTGATGATAATAACTTAGGCATCCCCGCCTCAAAGATTTCCGTTTTTAAAAATCTGAATTGTGTGCTACCCACGCTTTCACCTGCAGGGCCTCTTACTATTTGTAGTGGCGTAACGCAGCGCATCACAGCATCTACCAGCATCAGTTCTACTTATGAGTGGTTTAAAGATGGCGTTTCAATGGGTGCTCCAGGCTCCGCCACATTTATGGATGTAACTACCACTGGGCAATATACGGTTACGCTAACCAATGGGGCGTGCAGTAAAACTTCAGTGCCCGTATCCATAACTGTGGTAGCGGGTGCTCCGTTGGGAACAGCCACACCGGCACCGGTTACTCCAGTATGTGTTGGTGGAACGTTGAATTTATCGGTAAACGATGTTGGTGCCACCAATTACATTTGGACCGGGCCGAATGCTTTTAGTATGATGGGTAGAACGGTGAGCAGCCCTAACTTTCAGCCGACACAGGCAGGAAAGTATTCAGTTGATATCATGGTAGGAACATGCAAAACGCAAACTGCTACGGTGATAGTGGATGCCGTGGTCATTCCCGATGCAAGCGTGTTTTATATCGGCTCTGAAATTATTTGCGAAGGACAAACGAAACAATATTCCATTTCACCCTCTCCAAGTGGATATACATTTCAATGGGCTGAACAAGCTACCGGAGATATATCGGGTGCTACCAGTGCTACGTTTCTTGCTTCTGCTACAGGAAGCTACCTCGTAAAACTTCGATCAATTGCCAATCCTACTTGCCTGGCTCTTCAAACAGCTTCTAAAAAAGTGAGGATAGCTAAGAATCCTGTGGTAGACTTTACTGCACCAGTGACAGCCTGTGTCGGACAAGTAGTGGATTTTACGGATCAATCTGTCATTGATCCAGATCCAACCGGTTTAGATGTTCAATATGCGTGGGATTTTGGCGATGCGTCTATGTCTACTACAAAAAATGCAACACATGCCTATTCGGCTGCGCAAACCTTTAATCCTAAACTTACCATTTTGTATGGCACAGCTGGTTGTACTGCCTTTAAGCAAAAAGGAATAGCAGTGCTGGCGGCTCCTGCCCTGACTATTACCAACGCAAATGGAATTTACAGTTTTTGCCCTAAAGATAGTCTGAAGTTGGAAGTAGCTGGAGCCTTTGATTCATATCTATGGAGTAATGGAAAAACAACTTCCTTTTCATATTATAAAACAGGTGGAAATGCTTCCATCGAAGTAATGTTTGGAACGTGCAAGATTACAGCCACCAAACCAATTATAAAATTTGCAGAGCCTACCATAGTCATTTCCGCAGATCCTACCTCGATTCGACCGGGTGAAACATCACAGCTAACCGCATCCGGCTTGGTGGATTATACATGGACGCCTGCTTCTGATTTAAGTGATGCACTTATTGCCAATCCGGTTGCCACACCTTTGGTATCCACAACATATAAAGTAACTGGTAAAGACGGAAATGGTTGTAAAGGCGAGGGTACTTTGCAACTGGTGGTGATTCAAGACAACGCACTTAATTCACTAGTGGCTTCTAACATTCTTTCACCCGATTTAATAGACACCCAAAATGATACGTGGGAAGTAAAAAATGCAGAGAGTCTTCCGCAGTGTGGAGTCACCATTTATGATGAGCATGGTTTTAAAGTGTACGAGGCGAAACCCTATTTGAATGATTGGAAAGGAACCACATCCAGTGGAAAGCAATTGCCCGCTGGCGTTTACTATTACATTCTTCGATGCGATGACTCATCTGGAGACTATGTCGCTGGCAGTGTAAATTTGATTCGATAACTAGTTTATAACTACGATGGATAACACCAATTTTAGTAAAGTAAGAAAACCGTTGTTGCTTTTGTTCTTACTGTTGATGGGAGCTTTTTCTCTCATGGCGCAAGAGATTTGTAATAATGGAAAAGACGATGATAACGATGGTAGAATAGATTGTTTTGATAGCGATTGTTCAGGTAATTCGGCTTGCTCTGGAAGTTTTTTCGGTCGCGATGTGGATTGTGAAGTAATCCCGAGTGCTTTTCCGAAATTTTCAATGAAACTGCTATGGGGTTCTGCAAATAAAACCACCAATCACTTGAATCGTGCTTCCGTAGGAGATTTGAATCGAGATGGTGTTCCTGAAGTAGTGGTAACAGAAATTGAGAATGATTTGATTTATGTCTTAGATGGAAAAACAGGAACGACTAAAAAATCTTTGAAGACAGGCTTTTCATTAGATCGAGAAATTGCTATTGCTAATATAAATAACACAAACTGAGGACAAATTTTTGTCTCAGGAGGCAACAACATTTATGCCTATGACTGCAATCTGAATTTGTTATGGAAAAGTACCACACTCAATACCTCTCCGGAGCAGTTTGGAATCGCTGATTTTGATGGAGATGGAAAGATCGAAATCTATTGTCGGGATGAGGTAATTGATGCGCACACTGGAATCCGAATTGTAAAAGGAGCCAATTCGACTAAGGCGGCTGGTCAACCTGTTGCAGTAGATATTTTGAATAATGATGATAAGTTAGAATTAGTTTCCGGGTGTAATATTTATTCGGTCAATCTGGGAGCCAGAACACTCAATTCAGGTAGCCTGACGCTGGTAAAAAATGTACCTAGTTTCTTCAACCGAAAATCACATACTTCAACGAGTGTAGCTGATTATAACTTAGATGGAAGCTTGGATGTAATTGCTTCCGGCTCGGATGGTTCAGCCGATGCAAATACAACCTTGTTTTTCTGGGATGTGAAAAATAATGTGGTTAAAAAATACATCGATAAGATTGCGAGTACTGTTTTTATCTCGGGTTGTTCGAATACATCCGGAACCTATTATAAG
>JAJTHV010000256.1 GCA_021300095.1 Flammeovirgaceae bacterium
AAATCAAAATTTCTAACACAAGCTGTTCAGCAGTGGGGTAGAGAAGGAGATTGGATGTTGGAGCCGGCCGATTTTTCACATCACGATTTGATGGTGCACAAAGGAAAAGATTTTGCCGGAATTATTTTAACAGATGATTCCAACTATCATCAAAGCCTTTCAGCGAAAGCGAGCCATGCTTATGTCCCCATGATTTTAGAAAAGAAAAAGTGGCCGTTCGTACAATTATACAGCCGAAATTTTTGGCTCGATCGCGACCGGTTTTTTAACGAAGTAAAGAAATTCTTATCATAAAAAAAGCGCCCCTCACATTTCTGTAAGGAGCGCCCGTGAGAGTCACCTTCACCTAAACCTATTGTTCCTCTCCCTTCTTCTCACTAATTTTTCCAAGTGCAGCTTCTTTGGTGATCTTTCCTGAAGCATAGTCTTTTAAAACGCTGTATTTGATCGTGTATTCGAGCGATGAAGGAATGCCACATCCGCGGCAGCGCGTCATCCGAATGTCAAAAATCAAGTTCTCGTCATCTTTCAGGCTGCGCAGCGTGCGGCCGTATTCTAAAATGTCTTCTTTGATGCTCTTGGTAAACAAAGGATACAATTCTTTTACTTTTTTATCACGGGTTGCCTGATCCACATCTTCTAAGCTTAATGTAGGCATCCTCCAATTGTCTACATCTTGTTGATTGCTGGAATACACTTGCATGTGGTAAATCACGCCAAAGTCTTTTAAGCGTTCGTAGTACGTGTTCTCTTGCGTGAAGTAAGTCTTGGACAAATCACTGCGATAGAGACGGTTGAAGATACTGGTCAGCAATTCCAGATCGGGTTGCAATTCCGTATCGCGTTCACTGTTTACCACTTTTATCTTTGCCATCAATTGTTCACGCGTCATTTTTCCTTGCTTGTATTGAAGAATGTCGCTTTTCACACCTTCTACTGTTATCAGGCTGTTGGATTGATTATCAAAAGAGCCAAACCACATGTAGTCACCTTCCGAGCGGTTGGTAACGATGATGCGTTCATTTGGTGCCAGTTGCCCAATCAAGTCACCATAATCGGCAATAAAATCTTTGGCGGCTTTGATGTTGCGTTGGCTAGATTCATCCTTTACACTGTCACGATCTACTTTTGCGCTCCCTTTTTTGGCGAGTGGAGCTCGCGCAGCACCACCCCGCACAATGGCTCTGTTATTCTTGCGTTGCCCATCGGCAATCTGTGCTGCATCGTTTTCTGGTGTCGTTTCAATGATGGTTATTCCGTCAGAATTGAATCCGCCAAAGCTTCCGTCAGATGTCCCGAAATAAATATTTGACTGAATATTCGGCATGGTAAACGTTACCCCATAGCCGGCCCGGTAACTACCACTTACCTCAATCGGGAAACACGAACGCTTCTCATACTGTTGTTTCAATAAAGTACTTAAAATATTTTCAGCCACTTCAATATCCCGCTGCATGCGCTCCTCATCTACCTTCTGGCTAAAGCCCTCGAATGACACCAGTGCCATCACCGCCATCATTACTATAAATCTCAATCTGCTTTTCATACTATTATCAATTTTTAAATTCTTTTTTCATTTCTAATTCCCAAGTCCCAACCCCTAATTCCCAACTCAATAACTGTTCTTATTGCTTTTATTCATCGGAGTGGAGATAATGTTGGCCAATATCTGCTCCGTCTCTTGTTTAAATTGATCGGTATTTTTCTCAATGCTGTTCACCCGCGTTTGTAAAATCATCAGATCTTGTTTGCGTTGCTCTTTCAGATATTCCGAAAAGTCCACCAACAAACTTTCAGTATATTTTTTCTGATCGGCAGCTGATAGTTGAAAATAATCCTTCATCAATTTTAAATTATCGTTTTGCAAGCTCGCCACAAACCCACGCACCTGTTCCTGACTAGCATCTGAAGCCGTTTTCATCAACTCGTCAATCTTGCGCGAATTTTGATCTAAGTTTTTCCGAATAGATTGACTCAATCGCTTTTGATCTTCCGTCCAACCGGCTGTAATCACCTCATTGTTTTTCGCTAACGAAGATTGAATCATTTCTTGCACTTTGTCTTCCGTCAGCACTGGTTGCGCAGGGTTTTCCGTTTGCACTTTTTTTCCGCCAAAGCTGATTTTCAATTCACCTTGCTGATAGTTGATTTCTGTTCCTAAAAGTTTGCCGGCTACCATCAAGAATAAAACCGAAGCCGCAATACTCATTACTGTTTTGAAATAATTGTTATTCCAAAACGATACCACTTTCGTGTCGTCCATAAAGATCGGTGGCGCAATCACTTCCTTGTCTTGCACGTGCCCCATCACATCTTTTGTGTTGCTCAGCGCTTGCCATTTTTTCAGCTCTTGCGGATTAGCTTGTAAATACACTTGCACTTTCGCAGCTTCATCGGCACTCAGCTCACCATACAGGTAAGAAATCAGCGTGCCCTCGTCTGGTTTATAGTTCATAACCAATTGTTTCTTTCGTGATCTTCTTTTGCTCCAAAATTTTCTTCAACCCCTCCAACCCATAATACATTCTGGATTTCACCGTGTTTTCCGAGATGCCCAACGTCTCCGCAATCTCCCTAAACTTCAACCCCTCATACTCCTTCATAATCACCACCTCACGTTGCTCCGCACTCAATTCCATCAGGCAACTTTGCAGCAAGTCTGAAAGCTCTGATTGTCGCAGTTGCCGCTCCGGGTTCTCTCTCCGCTGGTGGCTCTCTTCCCACCGATAACTCTCTTCACCTTCCCCCGGTTTCAGGTCGTTGAGCGATAGGGCCCGGTTCGTCTTTCGCTTGCGCGCCTCTTCCCGGCAGTAGTTCACGGCAATGGTGTACAACCACGACTTAAAACGTGTCACTTCTTGCAGGCCTGCAATGTTTTTGTGCATGCTAATGAAAGTCTTCTGCGCCACCTCCATGGCCAAATCGTGGTCGTAGAAAAACTTATAGCCGAAGTTGTAAATCCGCTTGTACCACAGTTGCACCAGCTTGCTTTGGGCAGTTTTATCCCCTTCGCGGGCCCTTGCGATCAGGGAGTCTGAGTGCATCATAGCAATGTCAAGTAGAGTTTCGGCCACATTCAGCGGGTTGGTACTATAAAGATGGCGGATTAGCTTAAATAGTTTTAGTGTACACCAAAAATTACGGGTTTTTTGGCGGCCTGCCACTCGAGGCGAGGTGGCACCATGCTTTCCGCTCCAAGCCACGCGAGGCGCGTGGGCTTTCCGCTGCAATCATTGGCCGATGCCCGCCCCAAATTTAGTGCGTCATCTTGAAACCCGCCTGCGGAAACTTATCTTTGCTGCACATGAAAAAACTGATTTCTGTCCTGATCCGCTACGTACCCCGTAAATACCTTCAACTTTTTAGTGGAGTAGGCCTGAAGGCTCTAGGCATTTTTTATGCCGGCAATCGCGTAGAATGCCCCATCTGCAAAAGCCATTACCGCCAGTTTTTGCCCTACGGTCGCATCAATCCACGCCCTAATGCCCTTTGCGCAGGTTGTCTTAGTCTGGAGCGCCACCGACTCATTTGGCTCTACCTTCAACAAAAAACGAATTTCTTTCAAACCAAACTATATGTGTTGCACATAGCACCCGAGCATTGCTTTATGAAGCCATTCGAAGCACAACATGGCGAAGGTTACATCACAGCCGATATCGAATCGCCCTTGGCGAAAGTAAAAATGGACATCCACCAGATTCCCTTTGGTGAAAATCACTTTGATGTAGTGCTCTGCAACCACGTGCTCGAACATGTGCAAGACGATATCAAAGCCATGAGTGAAATCAGACGAGTGCTCAAGCCGGGTGGTTGGGCCATTTTGCAAGTGCCGTTTTTTGCCCCCATTCCCGATGTCACCTTCGAAGATAACTCAATCACCGATCCGCGCGAGCGTGAGCGCGTATTCGGCCAAGACGATCATGTGAGATTGTTCGGAAAAGATTATACAAAACGCATCGAGCGAGCCGGCTTAAAAGCCGAAGAGAGCAATTTTGCCACCACCGTTTCGGAGAGATTTGGTGTGCAAAATAAAGAAGTGCTGTACGTGGCCAGTAAGCAATGACCTTACAAAAAGGATTTTTACGAAAACCTTTTGCTTACCAAGACCTGAGTCTTTCCAAACATCACGTATGGATGTATGCCGGTATTTGGTTGACCGGTTCGATTGTCATTTTTTTCTTATTAATTACTATTAAAGAGTCCTATCGGTTTATTTCTTACACTTCGGTAGTTGGTGAGGTGTTTACACTAAGCAAGAGTGAAGCCGGCTTCTTTAGCTTCTTCTATGCTTGTCTTGCTTGCTTCTTTTCGTTCAGTCTAGTAGTCAGCCATATACTATCGCGCCCGTCAGCTTTGAAAGAAGTAAAGAGTTACCGCAAACGAGCCATTTTAAATAACCTGAGCGGATATCAGGGATATTTCATCTTTTGGTATTTTAAGATGGCCGTCTTCTGGGGGATTTTAAATTTTGTTATCCCTGTATTTTTGTTTATCTCTTTTTCACAAGAGTATACTTATCTGTTCCTTGCCATGCTGGTGGTTATCTACTCGAATTATTGGTTAACACTGCGTCTGGTTTTCAAAAACTCCATCTTAAAGGTGATGGCTATTTCCACACTCATCATTTTTACTACTGCGTTTTTTTTGTCACAACTTTCATTTGCCAATGGGGCGATCATTAATAAAATGTTGGGTAGATTTCAGACCTCAGCTTATGTGATGCAGGATTTACCAACTGCAACACATCCTCAGTTTGCCGAAAGAAAAAACTTGGTCAATGAAATCTTTGCCGGTGCCCTTGTTACAGATTCTTTGAAGGTTGGCGTATTTTATAGATACATGCGCAACCAACTTCAACAAATAGATTACTCCGACTTACACTACCTCATTGAAAATGAAAAAGAGCAGCTCAGTGAATATGAAAACAACCAAGTGCTTTGGACGCTTTACATTGATAAAAATGTACAGATAAAAGATGTTAAGAAACTTCGCGAAGTATTCCGTAAAAATTATGTTCAACAAATTCTATGGGGAACACACCTGCCAGGGGAATCAGTAACTACAGGCATTAGAGAAAAATTATGGCCTCTTTGTAATTCATCGATGGCTGAGCCATGTATACCTCGAGACCCCGCAACAGATTTTGAGGGAGAATTAATGGAAGTTTATA
This sequence comes from Flammeovirgaceae bacterium, assembly GCA_021300095.1. Lineage (GTDB taxonomy): Bacteria > Bacteroidota > Bacteroidia > Cytophagales > Cyclobacteriaceae > ELB16-189. The sequence goes on from JAJTHV010000256.1 coordinate 5,171, forward strand.
TCACCCCTGGTTTTGTAACAGTAGATGGCCAACAAATTCGGTTGGAGAATTTGATCACAGAAGTAAAAAGATTCCAATCGAAAAACAGCAATGATAACGTGATAGCTGTTACGATAGAAGATGAAGTGACGTATGGATTTTACTTTGATATAAAAGACAAAATACGAACAGCATTTCATCAGCTAAGAGACGAAGAGACGATTCGGCAAACAGGTAGAAGATTTGATGATTTGGATAGTTATGATCAACAGGATCGTGTGATCTACAATAGGATCACCTTTAAATGGCCTGTCAATGTCCTTGAAGCGATGGATGAGGATGAGAAGGAGTATATAAAGTCTTTGCTAAAAGTTTCTGGGAAACGGTAACGGTGAGTTTTCCTTTAAATCTTTTTGCATGAGAGTATAAATCCTCAGCGGAGCGGCTTCATATTGTGTGTTATTTTTATTGGCTTTGTCATAACTTATTTCTTTAGCGATCACTTCCTGTAATAAAAGGCTTCCAATCTTTTGCACATCAAACAAAGTTCCTTCTTGCGAATTAGCCAGAAAGGCAATTACAATATCATCGTCCGGATAAATAATCAAATACGAACTGCTGCTCAGCATATCACCGGCATGATACCAAATTCGATGGCCATTCTTGTCTTTGCCTACATACCAACCTAGCCCATATCCAGTAGCTTTGCCGGAAGATGTGAACTGGGGCTCGAACAAATGTTTGACCAGTTTCGGATCAAGTACATTACTATGCAAAACTTCGTTTCCGAATTTCACCAAATCTTCAGCCGTGGATAAAAGCCCGCCACCGGCATATTTGTAACTCCAATCGCCATAATCATTTTCATTGCCAGCGGCATCGTAGAACTTACTTCTGGAGGGAATACTTTTTGTGTTATCATCGCCACAGGTATTCAGCATACCCATCGGCTTCCAAATGCTTTCTTGCATATAGTCGAGATAGCTTTTGCCACTTGCTCCTTCAATCACTGCCCCAATCAAATTCCAACCAAAAGTTGAATAGTGAAACTGAGAGCCGGGCTTAAATAACAAACTGTCATTCTCAAAAATTTTAGTTGCCTGAGTAGCATTTTCATAATGCTCCTGCCGAACCAAATCGCTCAGATCCTTTTCGTTATAGTCGCGGATTCCCGCCAAGTGTCCGGCTAGTTGGCGGGATGTAAACGGGTACTTCTTTACCGGAAACGAAGGAACGTACTTTTGAATGGGCGCATCCAAATCCAGTTTGTTTTCTGATACTAATTTAATTAGCGCAGCAGACGTCACTGATTTGGAAATACTGTTTAAACGAAATTGCGTGTCTGTAGATACAGGTAGATTGTTTTCAACATCTGCCAATCCAAACCCTTTCGATAATTTTATTTTACCATTTACACTGATGCAAAGTTGTAATCCATTGACGTTTGATTCATCCAAAAAGTCGTTGCATGCCTGAATCGCAACACATACTGCACTGCTTTCTTGACACGGCTCAGGTGCCTTAGTCGAAATGGTTTCCGATGCCGGTAGCTGGTTGCTCACCGTAACCGTTGCGGCTAAAATCCCTCTTACTTTTTCCCACTTATCGAAGCTTGTGTTTCGCGTATAGCAGCTAAACAATTTACTTGCCGATTCTCCGGGGGCTATTCCGATAAAGGTTCCGGGTAAATCAATACCACTCATTCCCAACTGCTGCCTGACTTGCTTTTTACCCTCAAAAAGAACTGTATCAATTCGTAACCTGTTGGGGTGTTTCTGTATAAAATCATGATAGCCTTTCGCAATCAGTTCTCTATCTGTTTTGGTAAGAATACTTTCAAAGGCGACAAAGAATGGTTCGGAGATTAAATAGTTGAATTCAGAAAGGTTAAAAGTCAACCAACCATTTCTCATGGTGGATTCAACTACCACGCTTTTGTTTAGGAAGTCTTCACCGGGTCCTTTTGTTAGAGGGTCAACCGAATAGAGGCGGACACGCATTTTAAATGAAGGTAGATTATTTCTGAAAATCCGGATGCTGGCGCTTTGCAGATAGACAGGAAATGAAAGGCCTTTTTGAATTGGGTTTTTGTTCTCAATCAAAAGAGCCGTTGCCGAACCTGCATAAACAGTATCGGTTTCGAGTGTTCCGCCTCGCGACTTTCGGTTTCCTAATACAAATGTTTTGTTCTTCTCTTTTTTTGCTTGAACAATGACTTCATTCAATTGTGTGACTTGCTCCTTCAAATAGACGATTACTTCCTTATCAAGTAAGGATTGAATTGGAATAGCCCTTTTGCTAAAGCCAATTCCTGAGAAACGCAACGTGTCTTTCAAGTTGAGTTTAGACAACTGGAGCGAGAACGAACCGTCTTCGTTGGAAATAGTGCCAATGCCCGTGTTGGGTATACCTACATTGGCGTATGCAATCGGCTTTTTATCCGTTTGATTGAGTATTTTTCCTTTAACAGTAATTTGTGAGTACCCAAGTTGGATGTTAATGAGTATTATGAGAGCAATTTTGAACATTTTAATCCAGCGTTTACTGATTATTGGATGTAGGCAGTATGCCAAATAGTTCTTTGGTCTCGAAGATTAATTTACCCCCAAAGAACAAAGGCACAAAAACCCTAGAGTCTTTGTGCCTTTGCTTATAATAGGATTTTAACTGATTACTTCCCCAACTTCTCCAACACCTCCATCACCTCTTGCACATGCTGGCGGCTGGTTTCCAGCAATGCTCTTTCTTCGTTGTTCAATTCAAGTTCAATCACTTTCTCAATACCGTTCTTACCTAAAATTACGGGCACACCGAGGTAGCAATTCTTGATGCCATATTCGCCATCCAATTGCATACACACCGGCAATACTCTGCGTTGGTCTTTCACAATGGCTTCCACCATTTGAGCAGCAGCCGAACCCGGTGCATACCATGCTGAGGTTCCCATCAATTTCACCAACTCACCACCACCCACTTTCGTGCGCTCGATAATTGCGTTCAATTTATCTTTGGCAATCAACTCCGTTACCGGAATTCCGCCTACAGTTGTGTAGCGAGGAAGTGGCACCATTGTATCACCATGACCACCCAACAACATAGCCTGAATATCTTTCGGAGAAACATTTAAAGCTTCCGCCAAGAAAGCGCGGTAGCGAGCGGTATCCAAAATACCTGCCATACCCATTACGCGGGTTCTCGGTAGCTTAGACGTAATGTGTGCTTGGTACGTCATTACATCCAACGGATTGGAAACGACAATAATGATCGCGTTAGGCGAGTGCTTCACCACATTTTCAGTCACCGATTTTACGATGCCAGCATTTGTTCCGATCAAATCGTCACGCGTCATTCCGGGCTTGCGTGGCAAACCGGAAGTAATCACCACTACATCCGAATTAGCTGTTTTCGCATAGTCGTTGGTTGAGCCAATGGTGCGGCTATCGTACAAATCGATAGGCGCTTTTTGCCAAATATCGAGCGCCTTGCCTTCAGCAAAGCCTTCGCGAATGTCTACCAATACAATTTCATTGGCAATTTCTTTATACGCCAGCACATCGGCACAGGTAGCACCTACGTTTCCGGCTCCTACAACAGTGATTTTCATAAAGGGTGTTTATTTTTAGTGGTGTAAAATCAGGGCGCGAAGTTATCAATCGAACCTTCAAAAGAAAAGGGAATCACGAAAATTAGGCTACTGAATTTTATCATCTTTTACCAAGTGGAAAATAAACACGTCAGAGGTTGATTCGGTTACTTTAAATCGGTCGTCAATGCGGTGCCCTGCAACCCAAATTATTTCACCACCTGATTCCAACACAGTCACCGTTTCTTTCGCTGCCAGCGAAACTTTTGTGTCAATTAAGAAGTCGCTGATTTTCTTTCGGTTTTTCATCCCCAAAGGAATAAACCAATCGCCTTCTTTCCATTTTCGCCATGTAATTGGAAAACGAAGGAGATGTTCATCCACCGTTGCAATCATTCTGTTTCTATCAAACT
>JAJTHV010000375.1 GCA_021300095.1 Flammeovirgaceae bacterium
CAGTGGTAAGGAAAATACTCCGTCTTGCGCGGAAGCAGTTTCCGTGCCCCTCAAATACATTTTCTCTGGTTGAATTAGTTAATTGAAATCGCATGCAAAGATTAGCTTTTATTTCGTTCGTGTTTTGTTTACTGAGCGCCTGTAAAACGACTGACCGGAAAGCAGATACCGGAAACGAAATCACTATTGATAGTTTGACGAGTTCGGAGATTACGGAACTCGTCAACAATTGGAAGACTGATTCAGTAGGTTGTTTACGATTAAGAGACCCTGAGAAAATGATGATATTGACGAAGCAATTACAACTAATAGGAAAGGACTCATTAGCAGTTCTTACGCTTTTGGGGAAACCGAATAGCAAGTATGGAGAAGATGGAGACAGACACTTTCTTTATTTTCTCGAATGCGGAGTAGGAAAAAAGAGCTATTATAACTTCTATTGTCATATGAAAGGCGACACCGTTTCTTCCTTTTCGAGTGCAACATTTTAGGCTTTCTATCTATGAAGCGAATCATTACTTCTCCTCATAGTCGCTCCCTCTCCAGCGCAAGTCTTCCTAATCAATAGCTAGATAGACTTGTGCTCTTACTATCTCTGCTCCTCTTGCACCGATTTCCGGTACTTTGAAATGTGTAATCTTTTTTTGTTTTTAGAGGGGGCAGAATTAACTTTCAGATTATTAATTCCATGAATCTATTCAATCTCTTTAAAAAGAAGCCCAAATTCAAAGATGACTTATTTGGAGAGCTGAGTTATACTACTTTTAAGTACCCACTAAAAAATTTCTATGACGGTTCGGTTGAATTCCATTCACAAAAAATTGGTATTATTATAGATGCTGACAGTCAAGGGCCCCGGCAAGATCAAAAAGAACTCTTTCTACAAATACGTGATAGCTATCAATCCCTTAAAAATAATACGATTATACCCTTCTTGAACAAAGAGATTATCGAATGGATGGATGGTCAAACGATTCAAGATTTTGATAGTGAATTTTCTATTGATGCTATTTCCATTCCGTTTGTGATAAAAAAGCCTGCTGAATGGTCGATTACATTCTACTGTGAAACCATTAGCCATTATGTTACAATAGACTTTAGTGATTTTAAACCCTTGCATACGCAGATTGACGGTTAATTAATTTCGGTCATCGTTCATTTACGTTACGATGAAGAACACCAAAGTATGAAGAACCAAACAGCCATAGAGACAATACTAACCGGAATTGCCGTATTCTTTCTACTGTTGTTTTTGATTGTTATGCCAATCGACATCCTGAATTTTTATGAAGACCAAGAAACATACATCAAAGTCCACCATTTGAATACCCATGAAAAGAATTGGGAATGGCAATATCTGGATACATGGGTTTATTTGGGTCTATACAGCATCACTGGATTAACCATCATCACCTTGCGCCAACTAAAGAAGGACCATAAGATGATTGAAATCATAAACCGGTTGTTTTTGATTTTCTTCTACGGAGTGCTGATCATTGGATTTTACAGATGGATGTCATCAGGATTCGATCATTGACACCTTTCTGCCCCAGCTATCGGTAGTTTACTGATAGGGAAATAGAAATTTAATTGAACAAAAACTAATCATGAAAAAGACAAAAAAGCAGTACGATAATATGATTAAAGCTCATATTGACAAAAAAGACTTCGTTAAAATTAAACGAACAGTTACCGAGGGAGAATCCAACATATCTGGATTCATTTTGCAGATGAGCAAAGATTTTCTCTTGATTCAGCAGGAAGAAGACTTTTTATTGAATGGATACTGCATCATTCGGAAAGATCATTTTGATGCGATACGGTGCAATAAGTTTGACAAGGCGTTTAAAAGAATATTAAAAGCCGAGGGCGTATTCAACTCCAACTATGGAATTAAAGATAAAGTAAGACTTAACGACTGGCAAACCATTTTTAATGATTTAAAGAAACATGATTATCAAGTAATCGTGGAATGTGAAGATTTGAAAGAACCTTTATTTATAATCGGGCCCATTCAGAAAGTAAATACGAACTCAGTAAGTATTCAATATTTTGACGCTACCGGGTTGCTAGACAAGAAACCTACTAAAGTGCAGTTCAAAGACATAACCCTAGTGAAATTTGATTGCAGATACATCAACGTTTTTAGAAAATATTTAAGAACGAAATAAATGGCCGTCTGTCCCCTACTTCCAAACAATACATTTTGAAAAAGATCCTTCTTATACTTATTTCAGTCTTTGTGTTGTGGGCGACCTATTATTATTTCACACATATTTACGGTTGGATTGAGTTTCGCAGAAATACGGACACACCGGGGCGATTTCTAAACAAAACAGTAGCAAAAAAGGAAGATTACAGAAAGGATAGTTTGCAACTAGCAGCCACCTTTAAAGAACTTCTGTTGCAGCACAAAGGCTTCTTTTATAGCAAGGAATATTTTGAAGGAACTGAAATAATCATTGATACCATTCTATACAGTCCTGATTTAAATAAGTTGGCCATTTTAGTTCTAACGAAAAACCCCACTTCAAGACAACTCAGGCCCAATAAAGATAAAGTGTGGTATTATGATGGCACGAGCTATTTGGGAGTTCGTCAAAGTAATACGATACGTTTAAGATGGCTTCGATCAAGTTATTCTAATTCATCTGACCAACAAGAGTTATCAGATTATATCAGGCAAGAGCATTTCCGACATTTTGTTTCCAAAGACACGACCGATGAATATTCTCATAAATACAACTTTAATGATGTGCGCTTTTGGACTGGTAGTGAGTGGCAGCTAATAGAAGAAGATCTTTAGATCAACAAACTGGTACTTTGTAAGTAAACTCAGATGGTCATATCTTAGCCCGTAAATCGCCTAGAAGGTCACATGTTGTCATGAACATTAATATTGAACGCAGTCTCTCATGTACAAAATAGCAGCAATAGTTAGCGCACTCCTACTGATTAGATGTGGTGCATCTAAAACCACCATAGATGCTAGTAAGATTCATACATTCAGAAATATTAGTAGCGCAATTTCCTATGAGAATTCAATTGGTTCAGTAGATACCAGCCCTAACCATACTATAGAATTGGCCGATAGCATGTATCCGAACCACAAAGGATTTGAATTAGCAATTCCAAAAATGTTTCAACAGGTTGAAGTCCCATTTATATGTACAGTCAGCTATTATTATGTAAAAAAAGACAGCTCTATTAAAGTGATCTTTTATCAGTGGGACAACCCCAACCCCGTAGGCCATGAGAATGTAATAGGCACAAAGAACAAATTTAAAAGATTTAAAAACAAATGGAATCAATTGGCCGGACAGTTGAGCAACCAATTAGGTAAGCCCCATTATACGAGTATTGCATCCGCCAAATACGGAGACAAAATCATTGTTGACGAAAGTACCGAAGATAGTATCTGGAGCATTGACAACAATTCTACTAAGCAGAATACGACATGGAGAGACGATATGAAATGGAAAAGCGATAATGGGGTGAATGCGTATATGTTTATGTTTGGAGACAACAGAACCGGATACAGACAAATCAGACTTGTTATTTATGGTGACTGAGAATAGTGATAATCTTTAAATGCCATCTCCTACTACTTCTTACTTCTCCGCGTAGTCGTCTCGGGACTATGCGGTAAAACAAGCTTTGATATAAATTACTTATAGTAAGTTCACTCACCTTTTCGTAATTTCACACCATGAGTTTCATAAGGGAGATAGACTTATTATGGGAGACTGGAGAAGGTAATGCGCAAGATAGAGAGTAAGACGGATATGTTTATGTTTTTTAAATGATTAGACTTCTCTATATCGCGCTCTTGGGACAAATTTTAGTTTCATGTATTAACATGAACGACCCAAAAAGTCAAGCAGACTACATTGAGCAAAAGGACAGGTTCGACAAATCAATAGTAAAACTATTCCCTGACAGGCTACCAAATAATATGTTAAGATATGGGTTTAGCGCACCATACAACAATATACCCGGTGGACTGCATCTTACAACAAAGTATTTTTCAGAGAAAGAATATTTTGAGGCAAAGACTAAATTCTTGAAACAATCAAAATATTACACAAAAGCAACCGATAAATGCCTTTTCCTTGTTGACGAATACGAAGGAATGAACCAAGAAAAATGTAAAGACTTCTATCCCATACCTACTTTGGCAATATTTGAAAGAGATTTTTATACAGAATCAAAAACAAAACAATCTGCCAGCGAAGTAATTTTTATTGAGTTTAAACCGGGTGATTACATTAAAGACAATAAAAACCATTCAAGATTGGACTTGCCAGAAAACTGGACTCATGGCTATTCGACAGGAGTAACTACGAATGATCATGAAAGAACCATTCAAGTTTGGTTATTGGTTTGGTGAAAATGATAGATCTATGACAAAAAAAGTATTCAAAAAATATGTAATCTTTCTGGCAATTTATGCAGTAACGATAAGACTCATTGGTTATTACGGCCTGAGACTTTACTACACTTTTGCGGAGAATCCCAAAATACTACCAACGACAGTTCAGTCGCTTCAATCCGTATTAACCGCTGTGGAGTTTACATTTAATCTATTCATCATGATTATGATGGCAGTGGACTTAAAAGAAAAAAGATTGACTGATTGGCTCATCATTTTAATAACGTTCTTTAATTACCGTCACTCGTTATCGCGGTAGTTATTAGTAATCTGTTTCTGTGAGCTTCCCTCAGATCGTGGGACCATCACAGTATATATGTAATATGTATGAAACCCACATAAATATGTACA
>JAJTHV010000247.1 GCA_021300095.1 Flammeovirgaceae bacterium
CACCCTCGCCAATGGAGCCGAACCACCAATTGCCTTTACGGTCTTGCAAAATCGAAAAGAAACGAGCCGAAGTTTGCTCTTTCGTAATATTGGTAAACCACTTTCCATCAAATTTATAAACTCCTTGCCAGGAGGTAAACCAGATATTCCCTTTCTTGTCTTGTGTAATCATCCGAACCACGCCCGAGGGACCATAATAACCTTCGGTATCTGTTGAGGTTGCTTGCGTATCCTGTTTCGAAATTTTGATTTTACCCTGTGCACTGCTGGGATGTTGAGAAACCAGCAAGATTAGTCCGATAAAAATGGTCTGTAGTTTGTTCATGAATTAGTTAACCGAGTTAATTGACATCGATTCCTTACAGATCACAAAATACTCTTTTCCAAACATTAAACCCAGAGGGTTGCAATGGTGTGCGGTATCTTTTTAATCGATAAATGGCTTTCCACAAAATTGCTTGGAGTGAAAGCATTGAAAGAAAGGGTTGTTACAAGTTTGTTCAATTACGTTTTAACCTCACCCCAACTTATTTCTTCTGTAAGCCTTGATGCGTGCTCCCCCTATACAAATGAAGAGAGTAATGGTGGACTGCCACACTGCACGCACTTGGATGGGCTGAGGTGAAAATTCTAAAATTAATGTTTATTAATACTGCCTATTGCGGGAAAAGGTTTTGCAGGAGTGTGTTATCTCCCCGCTGTCGGGCGAGAAGCCATCGCACTTGTTTTTTTGGTCGCTCCCGTGCGCGGGAAGGCTTTGGAAGCCTTGATTTGGTCCCTTCATAGGGCAGCGAGGCATTTCAGGCTTACATTGGTCAACTGCTCAGGGCAGGAAGGCTTTTCAAAGGTGAATTTGCTTGCCGCTCTGGGCGGAAGGGCTTTGCAAGCTTGCACAAGCATGCCCCAGCTTGGAGGGAGCATTGCAAGCTAACGCAAGGCTACTCCAGATTGGTGGTAGGTAATTTCAGGTAAAAACAGGTCGCCCAAAGTGGAGGGAGGTTTTGCTGGTAAGAGCAATGGTTATCAGCTAAAAAGCATACTAGCCAATTCTATTGTTAAAAGTATATGATAGTAGATTACCTATCTCCTTTCATACCACTGATATCCCAGCAATTCTTTTAGCTTGGCGAAATCACCGGATTGGCCAAACCGTCCAGTATTTTCTTTAGAACCTACAATCACTGCTTCTTTACACGAAAAACAAATTCTGGCAAAACCGATGGTTCTATTTTGGTTTCTAAAAACTAATAGGTCATGATAGATTGGACTGCAAGCCCCGATATGATACTCTTTGTGTTTCCGGTCGCAAAACAACTCATTCAGCTTACCGAACAATTCTTTTGAAATTTCATGCTTTTCAAATCCGAATTGCTCCATCTTCACAAAGGATGTGGTATCCGCAAGTTGGGTTAGTATCTGATCACTCTCCAGATATTTTCGGATTGTTTTGAAGCGCTCCTTTTCGGAAGGGTCTTTAACTGTGTCCAACAAAATATCATTATGGATAATCCAAATTGGATCCTCAGGCAAAACAAACTTATAATGCACCACCTGATCGAATTGAAAATACGGTTTGCATTTAGCTGCGGAATCTGAAACATCCCTATCGGCACTTTTGAAACTGAAGAGAGCAAGTAGAAAGAATGGAAGTAGCGTTTTTCTCATACTAAAATCATTTCTTGAAAAATCCAATTCATTCGCAATAATACACTAACAACATGCTCTTCTCCTCATTACTTTTCGCGTCCATTTTGTATATAGGAATAAGAATCATTTCCTCTTGTCATTTAACGAAAAAACTCTTTACTAAAAGCAACCACACTAAATGTAGTTAAATATCGTTAGTCAATTAACGAAATAAAAACAGTCAGCACCCTCACCCTGCGAAATCTTACTTCTTTCGCACTTTTTTTATGGCACGTATTATGCACGGGGCTTTAGTCTTTTTCAACTTGAATTTACTATGGCCGACTTCCAAGAATCTTTCCTCGCCAAAAACGTGGCCGCCTTCCATGAATTAGTTGGTTTATGCATGGACATGAAAAGGATTTACATTCCCGAGCATCCCAGTTTACAAATAGAAGCGCTCGTAGCTCTGTTATCTGCATCCCGTTCAGCATTGGAAGAAGCGAAAGAAAATAAAACAAGACTGGCAAAAGCACTTCGCTTGCGCGATGCTTCCTTTCACCCCATTGCCGCGCTGGCAACCAAGGTGCTATTTGAATTAAGCGAAGCCAATGCTTCCCCAAAAGCAATTGTCGAAGCACGGAATCATGCCAGATATATTCAGTCCAACTGCTCTCAACGTTCACAAAAGAAAGCGGCAGATAAAAAAAATAATAGCGTTTATAAAAATGATCGGTCAGCAGTAGCACCAAACCATGCAAAAATCATCGATCAATTTGCCCGACTCATTCAAACAGTCACTATTGAGCCTAATTATCTTCCCAGCCACCTGGATCTAAAAGTAATCATGCTGAATCTTGTGCTGCAAGAACTGAGAAGTAAACATACAGCAGTAGTCTTTGCAGAATTATCGCTTAACAATGCACGCCTTAGCTGCACACAACTGTTTTATGGACACAATGGACTCATCCAAACAGCCAACGAGGTGATTGATTACATCACGAACGTCACTAGATCCTCCGGGACTATTTACAAAAAAGTGAGTGCGCTTAGATTCAATCAGCCATCAGAAAAAAGAATGACATTCGTTTCTATAAAATAAAGTACAAACAGTACAATCAACTCAATCAACTCAATCAGTCCCGTTAACATACCCCTTCACTAAAATACGTTGAACGGGATTCATCGGGTCGGTCGAGTAAATCGTAATCGCCTTATTCTGAAGCCCCTCTCTTCCGGTTGGGTCCAGCGTCATCTCCAACTCCGTTTCTTCATTAGGCTTTAGCGACTTCTTGCTAAGCTTCACCGTCAGGCAGCTACAGTTGCTTTGCACAAACCGCAGTTGCAACTCTTTTTTTCCTTTATTCCGCAGTTTCACTGTTCGTTGCATCGCAATCGCATTGCGCATGCGCCCCATGTCTACCTGATAATTGTCGACAACCAGTAGCGGTGCCTTCGCCTGCTCTTCCGGTGTAAGCGCACCGAAGCTTTCTTCTACCGTTGCGTAAAATGTAAATGGCTTCTCCGGCTTTTTCCGATCATTGGTGGTCATTACAAATCCGTCAGTCACAAAACCAAACTGGTTTTTCAATCGCGCATCAAACGTAATTTTCAACACCCCGCGGCTGTGGGGTGGTAATGGTGCCATTGCTACTTTCAAATGATTAGGGGATTGTACTTTCAGCAACTTAATGGTGTCATTGCTCGCATTATAAACCGGAAACTCTGTGACACTCGCAGCCTTATTGATAAATACCTTGCCCACATTAAACGAGCTATTGCGAAAGCGTAAGTTTCCATTCTCCACCACCAGGTCATACGGACCCTTGTCGGACTTGCGATCGACCACATTGCCCTTAATCTGTAACACAATGGGATTCGAATCAAAATCGGTTGCAATCGTCAGCGACTTGTTAAAATAGCCGGGTCTTCCCTTCGGGTCAAAGCTGGCCTTAATCACGCCTGTCTTGCCTGGCCCCACCGGTTCCTTCGTCCAGCCGGGTGTAGTACACCCACACGATGGCTGCACTGCCAAAATCGTGATGGGTCTGTCGGCACGGTTGGTAAACGTAAACTCATACTTCACAGGTCCTTCCATTTCGGGCACATCGCCAAAGTCATACGTCTTATCCTGAAATTGAATCGGTTCCGCGAGTTGTGCTGCGCAAAACAGCGGAGTCATCCAAAAAATCCACACCAGTCTCTTCATAAAAGATTAAAATTCATGATTCAAAGTTAGCAGCAAATCAGTAATCTTGCAGCGTATCACACGAATAGATCAAACATGACTGTAACGAAGTTGACATCGGTATATTTTGGGGGCGTGGCTCCCGATTGCCATCGGGAGCCACCGGGCTTTCCGCTTCAATCCCGCGAAGCGCTGGATTTCCGCTGCAATCCCTCGCCCATGTTCGTAGTCAGTTCATCACATAACATCAAGTGCGCAGTCCTAATCCCCAAGTCCCAAGTCCTAAGCCCCAATTCCTAAGCCCCAATTCCTAAGTCCCAATTCCTAAGTCCTAACACCTAAGTCCTAATCTATGTCACGAATTCTTACCGGCATCCAAAGCAGCGGCCGACCGCATTTAGGCAACCTGCTCGGAGCTATCATTCCAGCCATCAAGCTTTCTAAAATTGCAGGCAATGAATCTTTCTTCTTCATAGCCGATCTACACTCACTTACTACGATCAAAGATGCAGCCACGCGCACACAAAATGTCAATGCCGTAGCCGCAGCATGGCTTGCCTTTGGATTCGATCTCGAAAAGAACTTGCTCTATCGCCAAAGCCGCATACCCGAAGTGTGTGAATTAGCCTGGTACCTCAGCTGCTTCACTCCTTTCCCCATGTTGGCCAACGCACATTCATTCAAGGACAAGTCCGATAAACTTTCCGATGTCAACGCAGGGCTCTTCACTTACCCCGTGCTAATGACAGCTGATATTATTTTGTACGATGCCAATCAAGTGCCGGTGGGCAAA
>JAJTHV010000205.1 GCA_021300095.1 Flammeovirgaceae bacterium
AGCCCCTGAAAATCAGGAAAAGATATTTAAAGCATTTGCTCAAGGAGATTCTTCCAGCACCAAAAAATATGGTGGCACAGGATTAGGACTTTCTATTGCAAGCTCATTATTGGCACTAATGGATAGCAAATTAGAACTCATGAGTGAAGTTGATAAAGGCAGTACTTTTTACTTCACCCTGGTTTCAGAAACCGAGAACTGATCGTCAACCAATTCAGAATGGTTTTGTTGGTGGGAATTGGTGAAATTGTGAAGAATAATAGTAAGTAGAAAAAAGATAGGTACATCTAGGGAATAGCCGCAACCGCTCGGCCTCTGGCCACTCCACTTTGTCAAGAAACACGAGCGGCTAAATTAACCCATTCCCCTCCTGATAAGGCCTTACCGAGAGAGTAATGGAAACTAGTTGGGCTAAAAATCCCAATTCACCATTCTGTTTTTGATGGCAAACAGCACCAATCCAACTCTGCTTTTTACTTTCAATTTTTCAAAAAGCGAATTTCTATATCCATCTATTGTTTTTGGACTTAGGCACATCTTGTCTGCAATTTCGGCATAGGTTAGTTCGCTGCAGGCCAGCTCCAAAAATTGCTTCTCTTGGTTATTGATAGGATTGATTTCTAATTCCTTTTGTTTTTCGGCATTTCCATTCTGAAGGGAGTGAACAAGTTTGCCTGTAATAAAATCCGTGTAGTAGTATCCTTTATTGTTCACCGCTTCGAGTGCTTCACCAAGTTCTTTGGGCTCTACATCTTTGCAGAGATAGCCCTTTACGCCCAGCTTCAACATCCTTACAATGGTTTCCTCTTTTTCTACCATGCTTACCACCAGTACTTTTATAGAAGGATATTTTTCTGTTAACCATTCTACACTTGCAAAGCCATCCATCTTGGGCATGTTTACGTCCATTAAAATAATATCAGGCAATTTTTTAGGATCGATCTTTTGCTGCAAATCAATACCGTTATCTGCTTCGAATAAGATGTGATACTTTGTGCTTACTAATTCGATGAGGCTGATAAGCCCTTTGCGGAAAAGCTTGTGGTCATCTACCAGTGCTAGGTTAACGGTTGGTTGGGTCAGCATAGGGTGTTAGCGGCAATTCAATACAAATTTTAGTCCCGGCTCCCGGTGAGCTTTGTATAGAAAACTGCGCATGGATTAGCTTCGCCCTGCTTTGCAAGTTCAGCAAGCCTGATCCCCCACTGTTTACCTTTTCTTCTAGATTAAAGCCGACACCATCATCACGGATGACTAAGGTAAACAAATTTTCGGAAGCGGTTGCTAAAAATTCAATGTGCTTGGCCTCGCTATGTTTGACGATGTTATTGATTATTTCTTGCACCATGCGATAAAGAATAATGGTGGTGCTTTCCTCAAGTGGAACCGAAAGACCTTCTACTTTTAGTTGGGTTATAAACTGACCTGTTTTATTCAACCGGTTCACTTCATTTTCAATGCCTTTTAGCAAACCTAGTTTAGCAATTAAATCGCCATTCAAACTTACGGACAGTGATTTTAAGTCCGTGATGAGTTGCCGGGTGAGTTCTTTGGTATCTTCTATTTTTTGAACGGACTTTTCACGGTCGTCCAGCTGAAGGGTATTCAAATTGATTTTGATTAGACTGGCAATCTGCCCCAGGTTGTCGTGCAGCTCATAAGCGAGATGGCGGAGGGTTTGTTCTTTGATTTCGAGTTGGGATTGGAGGAGGGTATGCGAGAATTCTCGTTTTAATAGGTCTTTTTCAAGTTGATGTTTAAATTCTCTTTGTTTGTATTGAGTTATAGTAATGATTAGTATAACCCCAAAAAAAATCACAACTAGGGACCCTAAAATAATTGTTAGTTGAATCTCTTGATTTTGTAAAAGCATAGCAAACCATATGATAATAGAATATAAAAAAGACAATTAAATATTGAATTAATTAGATTAAATACGGCTTTAGCGCTATCTAAATCCTGATGTCTCAAATAATTATAGGCACCATTAAAGATAAAGGTGCCCGTGAAATAAACTAAGATAGCTAAAGCGATCCAAAATTCTGATAGTGAATAGATGGAAATTTTGCTTACAGGCTGCAATGTCAAAAGAACAATCGTGGCAAAAAGAATTAAGAGTAAACTTTCTATTCCATTAGAGATTGAAGGAAAATCCAACAGACTAGAATTGATAAAGGTGTAAATAGCGAAAACCCAGAAAAGGCCTATACTAATCTTAATTAGTTTTTTGAGCAGAATGTGTCTTAAAGTTAATAAACAGTACGCACTCAAAAAGGAGTACTCAATAGGTGTGAAGAAATGATAGAGAAAGAAATGATTTTGATTTTGATAAAGAAAAACCCTAACAATTGATTCAATTATGATTGACGATAAGAGTAATAAAAAGATATAGATATTCTTATTTGAACCTTTAATTGTAAAAATGCTAATGCCGAAACAAATCGACATTAGCAAATAATACAGGTAGAGCAGTTGAGACATTTTTCTTTATTTGATTCCGAAGATAGTGTTTGTGAATTTAAAAATAACCTGTTCCTCATCTTTATCTTTGATTAGCTCTTCTAGGCTTATTTTCGTTTCTTCGAAGAAGTCGAGATATGTTTTACCAACGCCTTTTTCGTCATCAAAAGAGGTTAGGTTTTGTTGGTCATTAATGTTTTCAAGGCGATACGCATCCTTGTTAAAAATTAGAGTTTTCTTTCGAGTCTCTTGTTTACCGTCCACCAAAATCGTTTCCTCTTCATTGCTTTCAACGAGTCCGCTCACTATAATGCTTTCATCCAATTGATCATTTAAACAAAAAGTAAAGCGCAATCCAACCACGTCTTTTTGAGATAGAACCCTTAATATCGACTCTTTTCCAAATTCGACCGAGCATGTTTGGTTTTGCAGAAAGCTTCTTAAATCCGCTTCTGTTCCATTAGGGTTAGTCTTAATAAACTGGTTCTTTAGCTCGACTAGTTTGCTAGAAACCATCTTTCTAAAAGCCGCGGGAGTTATTGAACGCCCATAACCTGATGAGGAATCATCTGAAGGAAGGGGGATTTCCACATGCTTGTTTGTGATCCATTTCGTTCCGTCATGATGAAGAGCACTGTCCGTAACAAATTTGTTTTTTGAGTTCATAATTATTTGGGTTAAATGATTTGAAAATTTTTGCACAACCTACAAAATCTTGCAATAGAAGACTTCAAAGAAATATTGATATAGGTGTTTTTTATATAAAATAAGGAAAAACCCCTTTTCAATCTCAGGCTTTTTCCTTTTGCGTGATGCCTTCCTAATCGGCAACCTTTGGTCTACCAAAACGGAGCAAGCCGAAAATCCGAAGAAGAGTAGGTAATTTAATTTGAGATCTTATGAAAACAATTTCAAAAATTTCATTTTTTCTAGTACTCATTTTATTGTCTGTGTTAGTTGGGGCTTTATCTAAGGAGAGGCCTGCCGTGTGGAATGTTTACCGCAATACGGCTAATAACGTTTGTACATGTCAGCAACCAGAAGAAAGGCCACTTTTGGGTACTTTATTGAAAGGGCCATTCAACACTAAAAAGGAAGCTCAGGATTGGGCATGTGACTCGGATGATTGTGAACAAGTGAAGGGGCGAGATTGTAAGTAATCAGAAGATTTAAGCACTATTTGTAACTCAAAAACCTCCGATTGCTTGAAGAGCAAATAATTAGAAAACCAAACTAAAATAAATTTTAAGGTATGAATACCAGAAGCCCTTATCATAAGCTAACAATGATCATTGCTTGCTTTACTTTTTTTATCTCTAATGCCTTTGGCCAAAATATACAACCGATACCAAAATCGGCATTTGATACTTTGACACGACAAAGTTTTTCGAGAATGGTGTCTGGCTCTACGGCAGCACCTAATTTCCAAAATTATATCTCCTTTAATCCTACAGATGGAAAATTTACTGCCAATGGTTTCTTTTCGATAAAGAACAAGAATGCTATCTCTGTCACTGCCTCAGGTGGATTGATAAAAGATAATGTAGCCGTTCTTTTTGATGGCGGGAATATCAATACAGCTACTGATTTGTCAGCAAAAATACACTTACGACTTGATAAAAAAACGGTGCAGCTTGATATGAAGGACTTAATTCCTATTAATGATCAACGTATAAATATTGAGACTGAAAAAGATCAAAAAAAGAATCAACTCATACGAGACCTCAACGGATTACAATTTGCAATAAACGATTTAAAATATCAGCGAAATGTCCTTTTTCAAACGCATATCAAGTTGCGTTCGGATTCGATCATTGAAAAGGGTAAATGGGATGTGTGTTTCAGAATTAATGACACTACTTGTTTACAAAACTCTGCTAAAGTATTGGCGAAGATATCTGGTGATTTGAAGAAATGGGTTACTGATACCACAAGAATAAGGAAAAAGATAGATTCGCTCACCTTAATATCTGTTTTAGATGGCCTAGCATTTAAACCGTTAGCGAGTCTTACAAATGATGAAAGGGCTCTTTTTGTAGTTTATGGTCTTGGAAAAAAGTCGTTTCGCGAGCGAAGGTTAGATGAAATTGATAAAGAGTACAATAAGAAAATTGAATCATTGTATATAAATCAAATTCCTAATAAGGAAATAAGCATAAGCTATTTAACCATTGCCGGAACAATTGCAAGACTTGGCTATCGGACATATGACCCTTCATTTCCATTTGATAGTCAAATTCAAAAGAAGGATTTCACAGGGTATAGTTATGGACTTGAGTTTAACCGACTTCAATCTTCTGATCTATTCAAACGTTACTTTTTTTTCAATGCCGGCCTTCTATACAAAAGAACGAATAACCTTGCTGATTTATCTACTACCAAGATTACCAATGATACCAACACTTCGTCTGGATCAGTTACTCGTAAAGTAACAAACGAATACAATGTTTACACCGATCCGATAGTGGAGTTTTCGCTATGGAATTTCTACGCAAACTATTATAGGCTTGCAACGGATGGTTTCGGGAGTGGGGTACACTTTTTCATTGACTTTCAATTTCGTGACTCCGGAAAATCAATCTACAATTTAGGTGGCGGATATATTTTTGGAATTACGAATGCAAAAGATAAGAGGCTCATTAATATAGAACCTTTTTTACGGTTCAATGATGTTTCTGGATCGCTGGACGAAAAACCAACGTCTCTCATAAAAAAGTCACAGATTGGAATCTCTTTTGGATTACCGATTTATTTTCCGACTGCTACCCAAAAAACAAAATAATAAACTTTAAACAACTATAACATGGCAGCAAAAATTACAAAACGACAGCTAAAAAATGATTTTAACTCTGGAACCCTTCTCATAAAAAACCTTGGCCAATATTATGAAATGGTAGTTCAATATCGTGGGTACTATGTTAAGTCTGGCAGAACCAGATGGGCGGGCCCATGGAGACAAGATCAAAATGCTGCGGTGGCGGATACATTTCCTTATGCTCAACAAGGCTATGATACTGGTATTCAGTTTAGCCAATCTTAAGGGTATTTCAACAGCAACTTGAGCTCAGTGGTTGGTTTTCTCACCAGACCAATTTAACCCCAGTATTGTTCTATATCTGGACTTGGGTGGCTCCACCAACACCCTTTAGTTCTTCACAAATCACCCCCAGCGGTCGGCTATCACCGACCGCTTTTTTTATTAACTATTTTGAAAACCAACACCTCTAGTGAGTAAGTTAGTTACTTCCGTGTTCTCTAATAAAAGTCTGAACTGTGATTTGTTGTGTAACCTCACCCCGACATGCTTGGTGTAGCGACACGCTTGTGCAATCCCCTCTCCAAAAGAGAGGTGGACGTGATGGGGTTTGTAGATGTGAGTTATCTTACCGCAGTGTCTCGCACCGGACGTTAGGAAGATGCCGCTAGGGCTTTGATAGACGGGAAAGAAGTAGATCGAGTACATTGTAGCGGTCTGTATCTGTTGGTGAAGAACACCAACAGAAGCAAGAGAACCTAAAAACAATAAAAAACCTCTACCGTTGGCTGCAGAGGTTTTTATAATCGATGTGGTTGCATCACGTGGTGGGTTTGGTGAACTGAATCTTTTTCACTTCCGCGTACTCATTGCTCTTGGGCCCAAACGTGGAGCGCACATAGTGCTTCACGGCCATACCCGTATTCACCAAGTTGTTGCCCGTGCCGTACAGCAACTCATTGCGCTTGCCGCGGGCGCTGTTCAGCTTGGCAGTGATCTGATAGACCGCCTCGTTTAAGCTCACCAGCATGTCTGCCTTCTGTTTGATTCCTTCCAACGAAAGCTCCGGTTCGTTGACATGGTAGCTGGGCTCTGCCGAAATGGTCTTGACCAACTTGGCAAACTGGTATGCCATCGTGCCAAAATCCAAGCCGCGGGCGCGTCTGCTTTTAGTCTTTGGCTCCCCCGCAGCGGTGGTGCTCTCAGGCGACTGACTTTCCTTTTTGCTGCCGTACATTTTGCGCACACTAGCTCTTGCATCTTCAATGGTGAGTATGCTCGCACCGCTGGACTAGTCCAAGGCCGCGAACACTAGACCATCATTTGCCATAATTTCTTATTTAGAATCATTCTATCTTATCGGATGGTCAATTCCAAATAGTCCGCGCTCAATTCCAAATAGTCCGCGCTTCATTCCAAATAGTCCGCGGTCAATTCCAAATTATCCGCGCTCCATTCCAAATTATCCGCGGTCAATTCCAAATAGTCCGCGCTTCATTCCAAATTATCCGCGCTCCATTCCAAATAGTCCGCGGTCAATTCCAAATAGTCGGTGCTCCATTCTAAATAGTCCGCGCTCCATTCCAAATAGTCGGCAGGCAAATCTCACTTCCAGGAGGCTAAGTGTTTATATATCGTTAGTGTTTTTAACGAAATAAAACGAAATGTATTAATTACTGTGGATTTGACTAAAGGGGGAGGCCCGAGTTTCGCCACAGCGGGAGGCTGTACCTATACTTCTCGTGCCTACACACATGCCAACGCTACTGCGGGGTGCCGCTTCCATCCCTTTGTCTTCCAAAGCTACAGCGTAGGAAGATGACCCTACGGCTTCGATAAACGTTTCGGTGAAAGAGAAAAGAGTTAGTTGACAGGTAGCTGTCAGGTAATACTATCTGACTGGGTGAACACTTTAGTATATTTGTTGGTGAAGAACACCACCAGAGGCTAGGGATGATGTGAATCTAACCAAATGTGGGCTGTCAGTTGATAACACGTGATAGGGAGGATATTTTTTAGATGTTCGACCCATGAAGGATTTAAAGACGCGTATATAGTGAAAGTGGTCTGCAAAACCGTTTTTATACATCACGTCAGCAAAGGAAGTCAATTCGTTCACCGATAACTGCGTAAGTGAATTTTCGAATTGGATCATCCTGGCAAATTGTTTGGGTAAAAGTCCTGTTTCCGAAACAAATCTTTCTTCAAATGTCTGTTTGTTCAGGTGTACTTGTATTGCCGTTTCTGTCAAATTGCATTTGCCTTTGGCTAATAGAATTAATTTAATAGCTGCCCGTATTTGATTGTCAAAGTTATTTCTTTTTGCAGCAATAAGTTTATTAATGTAAGTAGCAATAATCGAAATTCTTTTGTTGATGTCTTTTGTATTTGATAATGCTGATAACGTACCGTTTTCTATTTGTGTGCTATCCTTGGTTAAGTCATGATAATTGTCATTGATTGATTTAGGTTCAATGTTAAAAAGTGATTTTAAGGTAAATGGAAAAAGTTGAAATACAATTATTTGGTAAGTTCCATGAATTTTCATTTCAATCGGCTTGATGGTTTGACCGTAAACAAACAGCTGAGACATTTTTTTATTATGCGGATTTACAAAGAGGCCATTGGGTGTTTCGTGAAACATCAACCCAGTAAAGCCATCAGCTAAAAAAGGCAAGTTGGTTTTTGTGTCATCGCGATCATGTTCAAAAACCATAATACTCTTTACGAAAGGCGAAAGCCCTGTGCCAAATTTAATGTTCTGAAACTTCATTCTTGTTGGTTTGATCTTCAATTTCCTGTCTGCTACTATGAGGCGTACTTTTGCAAACGAACCTCGCACATCAAATCTCGTAGTTCTCTATCACTCTTCCAAAATGCGTTATTATCTGAATTTGGATTTGCAGGATTGTAGGATTGACAGGATTATTTGGTTTTGAGTTGATGAAAGTTAGAGGGCACGGAAATAACTTCCACCAGACGAGGTCTTACCGCACGGATGACCCGCAACACATGCCATCTCACAACATCCGCGCTAGTGGGTTGGCTTTATGTGTTTCATCCTCATTAACTCTACTCCCTTCTAAACCTCTTAAAATTCTCTGCCTGTTCAAATATTTCTACGTACACTTCATCGCGCTCAACGGGTGGATAGCCGAACTCGTCAAGGATTAGGATTAATTCAACTTTTAAAGCGGACTTGATATCATCTCGTTTATTCCAATCAGGGAATTTCGCTTGATTGTCGACAATGACTTTGACTGCTTTCGATAGGGCAATTAACTTGTCTTCGGGATAGCTGAAGTCATACTTGCTGCATAGCTCCTTTAATATGTCATAAAAAGCTTTCTCCTCAAAGTCAATTCCTAGTTCACCACCTGCATTAAATTCCTTGTAGACATCCCAAATCATATTGGTTAGAGTATCTGCCATTTCATCGTATACTTCGCTTCTTAAAATGTCGTTTGCATCGCGGTTGTTGTATCGCTCCACAATGGCTTCCATCTTCTTGCTAAAATCAATGCCCTTTACTCGATTTACTTTTCGCAGTTCGGCAATTACTCTCGCTAACAGTTGCTGCAATAACTTGATTTTCGTATTGGGTAATTTGATCTTACCGATCTTTGCTAAATAGTCTTCGTCAAAAAGATCCTGCTCATTTTCAGCGTTATCACCCAGTTTAAAGATTTCTTCTACTCCGTCACTCTGTAAAGCATCTTTGATCATTTCCCGAACTCGTGCATTCATTTGCGCAGTGTCGGGTGCATTGCCTTTGGTAAGCTTGAATACAATGGAGCGAATGGCTAAGTAAAAGTGGGTGTAGTCGCGTTCGGCTTGCGTAAGCTTTTCACTTCCCGCACAAATATCATACGCTGCTTTCAGCCGTTTTACTAAACCCATGAAGCGGGTTTCTATATCTTTGGTCTGCTGGACAAACTCAGCACCCATGTTTAAGGTAGTGAGTTGCTCCAAGGTTGAGCCGTTGAAATACCTAGTGCTATCAAACTTGTGCATCAGCTTAGCCAGCAAGTCCAAATGATTGCGGACGACAATCAGCGATTGCTCTATATCTTCGAAATTGTCTTCATCGCCTTTGTTGTATTTGGCCAGCGCCAGATTCATTTGATTTTTAATTCCGATATAGTCCACCACCAAGCCTTTGTTTTTACCTTCAAACTTTCGGTTCACTCTCGAGATAGTCTGAATTAGATTATGCTGATGAATGGGTTTATCGATGTAAATGCTATCGAGGAATGGAACATCAAAACCCGTTAGCCACATATCTACTACAATAGCAATTTTGAAATTTGATTTGGGGTTCTTGAATTGCCTGTCGAGTTCTTTGCGGTAGTCCTTTGTACCTAACAAATCATAAAGTTCTTTTGGATCGTCTTGGCCGCGCGTCATCACCATTTTAATACGCTCGATCGGTTTCAGTTCGCGTTTGTCTTTGTCGGTGAGCTCCACTCCTTCTTCAGCTTCTCTGATTTCTGCCCAGTCCGGACGCAGTTGGATAATGTTTCTATACAGGTCGTAGGCAATTTCGCGGGTGCTGCTTACAAACATGGCTTTGCCTTTCACGGTTGCTCCTTCGGCAATTCGGTTTTCGTAGTGGTTCACAAAATCCTTCGCTACCGCCAGTATGCGTTTCGGGTCACCCAAAATAGCATACATGTTTGCCGTTTCTTCTTTGCTCTTATCGATTTGGTATTCGTTGGCTCCCATCTCAGCTACTTCTTCATAGTAGCGTTCGATCTTCTCCAATTCACTGTTCTTCAAGGCAACTTTGGCCGCTCTTCCTTCATACACAATGCGCACGGTGATTTCATCTTTCACCGACTCAGTCATGGTGTAGGCATCTACTACTTTGCCAAAGACATCCAGTGTTGCATCAATGGGCGTTCCGGTAAAGCCCACATAAGTGGCGTTGGGCAATGAATCGTGCAAGTACTTGGCGAAGCCATACGATTTGGTAACTCCTTTCTCTGTTACTTTTATTTTTTGATCTAAGTTTACCTGACTGCGGTGCGCTTCATCTGAAATACAAATCACGTTGGTTCGATCCGTAAGCAATTCGGTATCTTCTGTAAACTTGTGAATGGTAGTTAAGAAAACACCACCGCTTTGGCGGCCTTGAAGCAATTGTCTCAAATCAGCGCGGCTTTCTACACTAACTACGGTATTATCTCCAATGAAATTTTTAGCATTGGTAAATTGTCCTGCCAACTGATCATCTAAATCGGTGCGATCGGTGATCAATACGATGGTGGGGCTTTCAAAGTACTCACTCTTCATGAGTAACCGTGTCAGATAAAGCATAGTATAACTCTTACCACATCCGGTAGCGCCAAAGTAGGTTCCGCCTTTACCGTTACCATTTGGCTTTTGCGCTTTCCGTATGTTTTCATACAATGCCCTAGCTGCATAATACTGCGGGTAACGGCAGACAATCTTTTCGTTTTTCTTAGAGCTATCCGGAATGTAAATGAAGTTGCGGATAATGTCGCGCAACCTGTTCTTATGAAACATGCCCTGAATGAGCGTGAACATAGAATCTATTCCATCCACATCTTTAGCCAGCCCTCCTGCCTTCGCTAAAGCTTCGGCAGACAAGGCTACTCTACGCCAGCCGTAAAAGAACTCATAAGGAGCAAAGAATGAGCCGGCTTTGTTATTGACGCCATCGCTGATGACGCAAAAGGCATTGTATTTGAACAGTTCGGGAATATCTCTGCGGTATCGTATGGTTAATTGATTGAATGCATCGAATATGGTGGCTTCCTCGCGAATGGCACTTTTGAATTCAAACACCACCAAAGGCAAACCATTGATGTATATGATTCCATCCGGAATGCGCTTTTCTGTGCCTTGTATTTCGAGCTGATTGACAAATCTGTAAATGTTGGTATCTGGATAATAGTGCGTTTCCTCATCAGCTATTACTGTCACCAAATACTCTGCTGCTTCACGCGCAGAAGCTTCTGTGGATAAATCCGGTGGGCGTTGTTTTGTTAATCCGGTGTAATCAATCAGTTGAATGTAAATATCTTTCTCGCTACGGTTTTCTCGTTTGAGAATAAAACCATCCGATAGCATCTTTAAAAAGGTTTTATTGCTCTCGTAGAGATCAGAAGCTGAAAGTGACTTAAGCTGAAGAATGATCGAATTGACTTCATTGCGGGTAATTCCTTCCGATTTGTATTGTACCAAAAGAAAATCACGTAAGTCTTCTTCAATTAAGACTTCCTCCGGCTTGCGGGTAATGGTAATACCCAAATGATGGGGGAAACCTTCTTGCCCCAACAATTCGGTAAATACCCGCTCTAGTTTTTCTTCGGTGAATTTCATGCAGGGGGAAGCTGTGCTATGATCGTTTTTTAATGCTTGGCTTTTTTACTTTTATAAATACATGATTCAGGTGGTCAAAGTCATCATCGGTTGTCAGTAACGTACCGTATGTAACCGAAGCAGTAGCGGCTATCCACAAATCATTCTTACCCATATTGCGCGAAGTTGTGCCCAGCGACTTGCTTGGATGTTTACCTTGACTATAAGCATCTAATTCAACATACGCGGCAACTAGGTTGTGTGAATCAATGGGAACGATGAGGAATTGATCTAATAAATTTTTGAGTTGCTCTCGCTTGTGTTCACCCCATTTAAAAAGAACCGACAGCGTCTCTATTTCTGCTTTGGTAACAATGGATATGATTCTTAGATTTTCTTTCTGCTGTGCAATTTCCTTTTCGAACTTCTCTACTACCGGATTTTGTTTGATAATATACACCAGCATGTTCGTATCGTACACGTAATTCATACGATTACTTTAAGGCAGCTAATAAATCTTCCAGCGAATCTTCTATCTCCATCTTGCCGGCTATATTCTTTACTTTATCTGATTGATAGCCCTTATAGTTTTGTTGTTGGGCAATGCGCTTTAGATCGGTTTCCTCAAACAACGGTACAGGCAATTGGTTAAAATAAGTCTCCTTCTTATTCGCTGATTTGTATCCGGAAATTTCAAATGAAATAACATCACCGGAGGGATTATAATTGGCAATGCCCGAAACGGTTAATTCCTTACCGAAGAATGCAGTAAGGTCGCTGACAGCCAATTGGTCATTTAAAATAGCACGAATCCGTTTTGTGCCATCTACCAGCAATTCAAGTTGATGATTGCTGTGCTTCATCATAT
>JAJTHV010000292.1 GCA_021300095.1 Flammeovirgaceae bacterium
ACATTCAAAACAATTTTATCAGCTTCAACTACCATTCGGGTCGAGTAACACCTGCATGGGAAATCCGTCCTGATTATTTTCTGACCGAAGTGTTGGGGCAATTTGCTTACAATAATCCAATCGTATATGTATTAATCGTAATTGCGTTGGTAGCCTGGTTTCGTAAAGGAGAATTTATTTCATCCTCGTATGCAAAAATTCTGCTTTGCCAAGCACTTCCACTTTGGGTAGTGTTCACTTCGTTTTCTGTGTTTCGTTCTACCTTACCGCATTGGTCGGCACCCGCTTTCGTTTCGCTAATTGTTTTAGCCGCAGCTTATTGGGCTTCGCACGAAAATCAAGCGAAGGCATGGTATTGGATGAAAGCGGGGCCTGTGTTTTTAGGTGTACTTCTCGTGATTGCCGTTTGGCTCATTAATTACTCACCGGTGCAACTCGGCAAAACATCGGAGGTGAAAACATTTGGCGAAGATGACTTCACGCAGGATATGTATGGATGGCATCAGGTAAATGACGCTTTTAAAAAAGTAGCTAGCCGAGAAGAGGCACAAGGAAACATGGCTCCGCAATCCGACCTTATTTCAAATAAAATGTTTCCGGCAGCTCATTTGGATTTTTATGTGGCTCAATACAATCACCGAAATGTGTTTGGAATGGGCACACTGGACGAGATACACATGTATGCGTGGCTCAACAGCAAGCGCGGTGGACTAAAAAAAGGAAAAGACTATTACCACGTGGCTCTCAGCAATTTTTACCGCGATCCGAACGAACTCTTTGGAAACTACTTTGACCGAATTGAACCAATGGATACTGTCACCATCACGCGCGCCAATAAACCCATGCGGTATGTTTTCTTTTATCGCCTGCGCAATTACAAAGGCAATTTTATCGATCCTTTGCCTTCGCGCTAAGAATTTGATCGTTTTCTTTAGCTGGATACAGGTAATCATTCTTTGGCTTGATCTAGTGCATTGAGTTGAATAAAGTTTTACTGACTATACATTTTGTTAACCAACTGCACTAACTGGGGAAGCGGAATAAAGTTTTTGAGATCGCAGAATAAAGTTTTTAAGCTGGCAGAATAAAGTTTTTAATTATTTACTTCGTAGAATACCCAAACCTTAATGCAGTAACTTAATGAAAATCTCACCTATTTAGAAGGGGGACATTCAATTTTGAGTATTTGTGGATATCTAGCTATGAATAAATGAACTATTTAACTATTCTTCAGTCGTTAGTTCAAACATCTGCTCTTTTGTCAGAACAAGAAAATTTCCAGTTTCGTAAGTATTTTTTCCAACGTCTTTAAGAAAACTTAGATAATTGATTATCCTTAAAAACGTCCTAACGGCTGCCATATCGTACCCAACTCCAATGCCAATTCGGCCGAGTGAAGCTGCATTCACTATACTTCCCATTATGTGCTTTCTCGAGTTTTTACTCTCAATTTCAATAGCAATAAGACAGCGTGAATTTTGATTCTTATGAATTACCTCAAGGTAACTGGATGGACTAATGAACTCATACAATGCTTTGTCAAGATTTGAATGATGAAGGTCATAGGCTTTTTTGAGAAATCCGTTATATGGTTCTGATGCTACAAGATCATTGAATTTGGAAGTTAAGTTTTCTTGTGAATCTTCATCATTAAAGGGACCTATCGCAATATCTACTCTTGGCCCATATTGGTTCTTTGCTTTGGGAAATGCCTGCCATTCATTCTTAACGTTAAGTAATTTCTTCTGTAATAACCCAACTAAATGATTTTGATATTCTCTTGTCGCCATTCCTGTATTTTAAATAACCTTTGCCAATTCCAGAAACCTACACAAACCATTCGCATATCTCATTTGCTCAATTGAATGGCAATCAGGTACAAGTATTTCGGGTGAGGCCACTAAAATGCAAACACATTTAGCTCGACTGGTCGCCACATTAAGACGGTTTGGATTGTAAAGAAAACCCATACCGCGTGGCGCATCTTCGGGTGAAGAACTGGTCATGGAGTAAATGACTACTGGTGCTTCGCGCCCTTGAAATCTATCAACCGTTCCGACTTCAATGCCTGGCAATTTATTAATCAACGCTTCCACCTGAAGATTATAGGGTGCTACCACTAAAATATCTGATGGCGATAACTTCTTAGCCTCTCCATTTTCATCGGTCCAGTGCACATTACCATTAAGTAAATGTTGCACGATTCCTTCAATAGTGTCTGTCTCCTCTATAGATCTACTTTGATTACCTGCATGTGCAACCGGAACATAAAATAATCCACTGCCAGAAAATTTCTCGGTGCCAGCTATCACTTGCCTTTCTGTTCCTTTAACCGTTGTTAACCTCTTCTCATAATATATTTCAGAGGTGAATTCACAAATTTTTGGATTAAGCCTCCAGCTAATACTCAAGAACAAACCCTTATCCGGAGGCATAGTTTTATTTTCACCTAGGATGTGATTAAGTGCAGCCGCATCAGCTCCTTCAGGATGCGATCCTTTTTGTGGCTGTTCCAATTGCTGCGGGTCACCTAATAAAATTATATTTTTTGCTGATCGTGATGCAGCCAACACCATGGCAAGTGACATTTGTCCTGCTTCATCAACAAACAGGTAATCCAATTTTTCAATTGCATCCTCACGCGCCCATAACCAGGCCGTAGCGCCAACTACTTTTCCATCATCCAAGGCGAGAAGGGCTTTGGTATTGTCTGACTCTTCTGTTAATCCTGGAGGTGGACTTGAAGACTTTGAAGAGGTCTTATCAACCACTTTTAGATTGACTGATTTCTTCTTAGCGATCTTAAGCGCTTTTTCAAGAAGCCCGCGAATTACTTTATGACTAATGGCTGTTACTCCAACGCGCATTCCTGATTTTGCAAGCTCAACAATCATCTCGGCTCCAGTATGAGACTTACCTGTACCTGGTGGTC
>JAJTHV010000344.1 GCA_021300095.1 Flammeovirgaceae bacterium
CATTTGATGTCGAAATGATGGACAACTCCCAACAAAATTTTATATCATTGCAGCAATGCGAAGCGTTGGGAGTTGACCACATTCCAACATCAGTTATTATTACTACAATTATTAACTGACACAGTTTATTTTACAGACCCGGTGTTCGTGAATATTGGGTCATTCACCCAACCGAACAAACGCTCATGGTTTATACTTTGAATGAAGTTGGTAAATACAAAGGTATGTTGAAACCATACATTCGAACGGATACGGTAAAGTCAATCACATTGCCTGAATTAGAGATCAATCTGGAAGAGATTTTCCCAGAACAACTATATTGATCAGATGTTGTTTTCTGGGAAGTACCAACTTATTAAATTTACCAGATGTCACGTTCGAAGCGAATTTTTCTAATCATCTGTGTCTTATTCTTTTTAGGATTGGTTTATCTAAGCTATGACATTAGCTCCAAAACCACATTTCCGGGCTCTAAATCGCAGCTGAAAGAGCGCTTGAAGAAGCAATACCTCAAGCCTGATTCTGCACAAAAAGACTCCTCCCAAACCATTCAACGATAAAAAAAGCAATTTATCTGGCTATTTAATGTTTGGTCGTACTTGAATTTCGTAGGAAATGACCATCGTATACATTTGAATCAGATTAAAGCCAACTATAGACAGGATTATCCCTCGGGGTCAAGGACCTTGAGGGATTTTCTTTTTAACCCACCTCATCTTTTCCATTTTCTTTCCAATTGTTTTATAATTTAAAGGTTCGAGGCAACCCTTTTTTATTTGGTCTCGTCCTGACTACGATTTTTTTTAAACCTAATACCTCCTCAATGCATCTGCTGATCCAGGGCTGCAAAAACAAGGATCGAGAGAGCCAGCGATTGCTGTATCAGCATTATTATTCGTATGCGCTCAGCATTTGTGTGCGGTATTCCAGAAACATGGCAGAAGCCAAAGAAGTAGTCAATGACGGATTTATGAAAGTGTTCGACAAGATCAATCAATACCAGCAAGATGCTCCTTTCAAAGGATGGCTGCGAAAGATTATGATCAACGCATCCATCGATCAATACCGCAAAGAACTCAAGCATCAGCACCACGCATCGATTGAGGTGGCTGCCAGTTCATCGGTGCAAGCAGAAGCGATCACACGTTTGTCGCATGAAGAGTTGATGCAATTGGTACAACAACTATCACCGGCATACCGCACAGTTTTTAATTTGTATGTGATTGACGGCTACACGCACGAAGAGATTGGCAAGCTCATTGGTATTTCTTCGGGTACTTCAAAGTCGAATCTGATGAAAGCGCGAGAGAACCTCCGAGGTATGTTGTTCAATTTGAATTTGATTTCCTATGAAAAAATTAACTGACGAGGAAATTGACTCTTTATTTAAGGAGGCGGCTGCTAACTATGAGCCTGCCTATCACCCTTCTGATTGGGAAGTGATGAATAAAAAGTTGGAAGGCAAACCCTTTAGAATACCTATGTGGGTAATCATTGCGGGGATTGGGTCAATCGTTTTTTTAGCTGGAATCGGAGTGGGAGTTTGGATGAATGACCAACCGACTTTAAACTCTCAACTTCCGAACGAAGAACATTCATCATTGATTGTAAAATCAGATACAGTCTCTTCTCAGCAAAAATATGATCAGGTTCAAAGCAATACTCCAATTGCCGCCCAACCATCGGATCATCAGGTCGTAAGTTCTTCAAACGAACAACCACTGCAAAACGAGCCTAAGAAAACAATCCTGTCATCGTCAACATCTGTATCACAGGTATCAAATTATAAATCGGTTAAAGCTGTTTCAAATAATCGAAATGAAAAAGAGTCAATTGCTCAACCAAGCCAATCACCCCCAAAATTAAATGATCTGGAATCTCCATCACTAGCCAAACAGCCGGTAGAGAATGCTTCTATTTCCGCATTGGAATCCGTATCCCAACAACACGAAAAACAATTCAGTGAAACCTTAAAAACAGTAATCAAACTTGATTCAACTTTAGTGCTACCTAAGGAAGTTAGCAAGGCGGATTCATCTGTTGTAAATGATTTAAAAGCTGAGCCAAAAAAATCAACCATCGATGGTAAGTGGTTTGTTAAAGTGATGGCTTCTCCTGATAATTCGGCTATTAATTTTTCTTCCTCTGCTTTCGCTGGATATAACATCTCTGCACTTTTTGAATATCAGCTATCGAATCGCTGGTCGTTGTCTTCGGGTGTTATTATATCAAATAAGAAGTATGTGACGAATGAGGCATTGGTTTATAGTGGAAAAAAAGTAAATGGATTGGACGGCACTTGCCAGGTGATCGATATTCCAATAATGGTGTACTATCGCATTCCAACTTCCTCTCGTTTTTCTTTTTATTCGGGGGTTGGTTTTTCTTCGTATCTCATGTTGAGTGAAAATTATAAATATTCGACTGTTTCGAATTCAAGCTATTCTTCAACTACACGCACCTGGGATACGAAAGTGGAGGGAAAGAATAATGAATGGTTTAAACTGATCAACGTATCACTGGGAGTTAACTATCAATTGAACGGCAGATGGAGCCTGTTGGCGGAACCATTCGCAAAATTACCCATGGCTGGAGTAGGTGAGGGAAAAGTAATGTTATCAAGCACTGGATTGTTCCTAGGCATTAAATACAAAATACATTAAACTAAATTTTTTATGAATCTTAAAATCAACTCAAATCACCTCTTACTATTCGCACTCGCCTTGATGATGGGCTGTTCAAGCAAGGATGTTCCTTCCGGCTTTGATTGCACCAAATCAACACTGGCATTGACCTCTACACTTGCCAATCCAACCTCTTGCACCACAGCCAATGGAAGTATTACTCCAAACCCAACCGGGGGAGAAGGCCCTTATCAATTTGCTTTGGATGCAGGAGCATACGCAAGTGTAACTGCATTTAACAATTTAGGAGCTGGCAGTTATGTGTTAAAAGTTAAAGACAAAAATGGCTGCGAAAAAACGCAAAACGTAACCTTGACAACCCCTGGATCTTCTGTAGTTATTTCAAGTGCGACTCCGACTAACACAAGTTGCGGTACAAGTACCGGATCGATTGCGATTAGCGCTACAGGAACGGGCAGTCTGACCTATTCACTCAACAGCGGAGCAGCCGTCAGCAGCTCTACATTTTCGAATTTGGCTGCCGGAACATATTCTATTAAAGTAACCGATGGTGCCGGTTGTTCTACGTCTCAGGGTAGTATTAGAATTTTGAACGGGACTTCATACGCTTCTAGCGTTCAATCTATTATTCAAACAAATTGTGCAATCAGTGGTTGTCATGTCAGCGGCACAGGTCGCCAGAACTTTAGCAATAAGGCAACAGTTATCGCGAATGCGTCAACAATTAAGTCAAGGACAGGTGCTGGTTCAATGCCTCCCACCGGCAAATTGCCACAGGCACAAATCGATTTGATCGCTTGTTGGGTAGATGATGGAGCTTTAGATAACTAACGTATTGCAACATCGAGGAGTCCGGAAAAAGTTGATTTCAATTTTTTCCAGACTTTTCTGTTTTTAATCGGACAGTTATTTAGCTTTATCTTTTATAACCTGTTACCGAATTGCTCATTGCTGCC
This sequence comes from Flammeovirgaceae bacterium, assembly GCA_021300095.1. Taxonomy (GTDB): domain Bacteria; phylum Bacteroidota; class Bacteroidia; order Cytophagales; family Cyclobacteriaceae; genus ELB16-189. The sequence continues at coordinate 3,602 of JAJTHV010000344.1, forward strand.
ATTATTGCCTACCTTTTATTCACCATCCTAATCGGATACTGGGCTTCGCGCAGGGTAAAAACTTCTGGAGATTTTTTGTTAGCCGGCCGAAGCCTTCCGATTCTTTTAAGTTCATCCGCTCTTTTTGCTACATGGTTTGGCTCGGAAACGGTCTTCGGTGCTTCATCAGAATTTTTGAAAGGAGGCCTTTACTCTGTAATTGAAGATCCGTTTGGTGCTGCCCTTTGTCTTGTTTTATTCGGATTGTTTTTTGCCCGAAAACTGTATCGAATGAACTTACTCACGTTGGGCGATTTTTTTGAAGCTCGGTTCGGTAAACGAACTGAGTTGGTGGCCAGCATTTTTTTAGCGCCACCCTATGTAGGGTACATTGCGGCTCAGTTAGTGGCAATGGGTTTGATTTTGAATGTCGTAGTGGGCCTGGAAGTGTGGCAAGGAGTAATGATATCTTCCGTGGTGGTTACATTTTACACCTATATCGGAGGGATGTGGGCCATCTCCATTACCGATTTTATTCAAAGCATTATCATCATTGCAGGACTGTTGGCGTTGGCGATTATATTAGTAGCCAAAGCAGGAGGGATAGCACCTATTCTATCCGAAGTGCATCCTACTACGTTCCGATTTTTACCGAGTTGGAATTTTAAGGAGATCATGCTCTACTTAGCTGCTTGGTCAGTATTGGGTTTAGGGTCCATTCCATCTCAAGATGTCTTTCAACGCGTGATGTCTTCCGGTTCAGAAAAAATTGCCATCCGCTCTTGCTTTATCGGAGCTGGGTTATACCTAACCATTGCCATGCTCCCGCTGTTTATTAGTCTATGCGCGAAACACTTATATCCTCAGCTAACGAATGGCGACACACAACTTGCTTTGCCCAACATGGTTTTGGCGCACACGCCTCTGGTTATTCAAGTATTATTTTTCGGATCACTCTTGTCGGCCATCATGAGCACAACTAGTTCAGCGATCCTTGCTCCGGCAGCCATCTTCTCTGAAAACCTGATTAAACCTTTGATGAAAGATAAACTGACGGATCATCGGTTACTGGTCATCACGCGTATTTGTGTATTGGTTTTTGCCGGACTTGCAACCATCATGGCGTGCGTGCGCACAAATATCTATGAATTAGTGGGGGAGTCTTCGGTGCTAAGTCTCGTTTCTTTGTTTGCACCTTTGGTGCTCGGTTTGTATTGGAAAAAGGCCACCGGCACAGGCGCTTTGTTGGCGATGGTGTTGGGTATTACTACCTGGTTGCTGTTTCCTTATTTAAAATTGGATTGGCCCAGTTTAATACCGGCAACGTTGGTTAGTTTTGCTGCCATGATTTTAGGAAGTTTGTGGATCAAAGAAAAAAGTAAAGTATGATTAAAGTAGAATTGAGCCGCCTGGACAATGATTTGAAAATGGAGGCTGTGAACGACATGGGCAACAAAGTGGTGATGGATGGATCTCCTGCCGATGGCGGTCATGATGAGGGATTCCGTCCGATGCAAATGCTGTTGGCTGCGATGGGCGGGTGCAGTGCTGTAGATGTTGTTTCCATTTTGCGCAAGCAGCGTATTGAATTAAAAGATATCAAGATTACAGTCACTGGAGAACGCGAGAAAGGAGCGGTTCCATCGCTCTACACAGAAGTGCATGCGCATTTTAAACTATTTGGAGATATTGATTTGGACAAAGCAAAACGTGCG
>JAJTHV010000350.1 GCA_021300095.1 Flammeovirgaceae bacterium
CATCGGGTGGAAGATGTGGCAACGCCTGAAGGTTGGATGCGCAACCCAAAATTGGTGCTGGACTTTTACAACGAACGCAGAAAGAAAGCGCTCGAAGTAAAACCGAATCAGGCACACCACATTTTAGTGGAGTTGGAAAAAGATTTTGAGGTAACGATTATCACACAAAATGTAGATGATTTGCATGAGAAAGCGGGATCTAAAAATGTGTTGCACTTGCATGGCAAGTTATTCGAATCGCGCAGCACGAAAAATCCGCAACTGATTTACACAATGAAAGGCTGGGAGTTAAAATTAGGAGACGTTTGTGAGCTCGGATCGCAACTCCGCCCCAACATCGTGTGGTTTGGTGAAGCCGTTCCGATGATTGAAGTCGCGGCCGAAGTGGCTGCTTCTGCCGATGTGTTTATAGTAGTGGGTACTTCATTACTGGTATATCCGGCAGCAAGCCTGATCGATTATGTAAAAGACAGTGTTCACAAGTTTATTGTTGACCCGAAGAAACCGGAAGTGTACCACGTGCCTCATCTGGAGTTTATCACCGAAGTGGCCAGCGTGGGGATGGCCAAATTAAAGGCAAAGTTATTGGAGGAGTTTACTTCGTAAGATCCAATAAAAACTTTTTGAACTTGGTGGTATTGAAATTGGTAGTGCCCACTTCTCTTGATACAATTTTTCCTTCTTTGTTGATGATGAAGGTGGTGGGGATAGAAGGTACATTTAATTGTTCAGTCAAGTAGCCGGAGGGCATATAGACTGGAAATGTAAACTGCTTGTCGGCTATATACTTTTTTACTTTAGGTTGCAGACCTTCCTTATCAACCGACAGCATTACAAAAACCACCGAATCCGGTGGCAGGGAGTTGTACAGTGCCTGAATGCCTGGCATCTCCGCTTTGCAGGGCCCGCACCAGGTGGCCCACAAGTTCAGGAAGATCACTTTGCCTTTGAATTGATCAAAAGCATATTTGGTTTCATTTAAGTCCTTAATCTGAAAGTTGTAATCAAAGCTGACTGGCTTTTTGGTGGAGGTCGAGGCATCCATCAAACCCGTCTTTAGCGCGGTGGATTGTGTGATATACGCAAAATCGCCCAATAACCCCGTAAATTTGAGTAATGCGATGATCGCCACAGCTCCCAATAATGTGATAAAAGCCTCTTTTAGAATTTTCATTTTGGCTCGGTTATTGAATAGATTTTCTCCAAATGTCTATAATTTGATACCTTCGAACAATTAATTTAGACCATGAAGCGCAAAATTCTTTTAGTTATACTCACTGCGTGCTCTTTGCATACGGCCTACAGCCAAAAGGTAAAGTACAAAGACCTGATTGTTTTGCTCGAAGCTAAACAATTTGAAAAGGCAGAGCCCTTTCTGAGACGCTACCTTAAAGAGAATCCGGACAACGCCAGTGCAATATTGTATATGGGCATGACGCTGCAGGAAAAAGCCGCTACCAACGATGTGTTAAAGAATACAGAAATACTCATATCCAATTGCGATTCGGCTATCTTGTTTTATGACAAGGCCTACAATGTCATCACCGAAAAGGAGCTGAAGAAGAATGATGAGTACTATCAGTCGTATAGTCGTAGAGATATGCGCACGGGTGAGTTTGTCATCAAACTTTCGGATGTGCGCTTAGATCTCGAGATACGTGTTAAAAATCTCAAAGAAAGGAAAGAAAAAGTCCGTGAGCTTAAAAAACACTTCGTGGAATCCGAGAAGTTATATGGCCAAGCGAATGTTGCATTTAAAGAAATTCAAACTTCGTACGAAACCGAGAGTGCCTTTTATTTGCGATCAGACGACCAGTTGGTTAAAAAACTGCAGCGTCTCGCCTCGGTATTTGATTCGGCTGTCGTAAAATTTGACGCGTACCGTCTTGTGCTCAAACAAATCAATAAGCCGGGCTATAACCAACAGATCAATCTGCAGGAAATTGTAGACATGAAGAAAGATGGTACCACACCTGCTGATTTTTTGGTTGACGACCTCCGCGTATGGGATTACAAACGATGGACCAAGGCGACCATCGATGCAATCCACAATGTGATCAACCCGTTGCGCGATCGGTTAATCAGTTTTGATATCGCACTCAATAAACTACACGATAAAATCAAGAAGGATTCTGTATCGGTTGCTACGGAGTTAGCGCAGTTTGAAGATGGTCTTTTATATGGACAGCTGCGAAAATACGATTCCAACCCGCTGCCTATAGATGTGTTTGAAATGAAAAAATCCGAAATGTCGTATGTATCGAGTACTATCGAACATAAACCGTTTCGAGACACCAGCAATGTAAAATTACGGTTGTCGTACCTTACGAAGGAATTAGCGGATTTGCATCTGCTGGATAGTGTAACCACCCAGCTTTACCGCAGAGATCTCGTCAAAGATGCCATCAACTACCAGCAATTTATCACCAAGGCTTTTGGCACGCAACAAGTGTTGTCGAGCTATATTTCTTCTACCCTTGACTTCGCCAAGCGCGAAAAGTTGCGCAAGCAAATTGCCTGGGAGCGCACCATGCAGGCTACAAAATGGATGTTGAGCGGAAATGACTCGATTCCACTCTTTTTAGATCAAACCACTAAAGAACTTAACTTTAAGCCTTTATCTATTATTGAGGACAAACAAACCGTGGGTATCCATTATCAAGATTCTATTGCGAAAGGATATCTCTATGCGATTACACCCACCCGTATAGCCGATGCCGGAGCAAAATTTGATATCGATCCCATCATTTATTCCAAACGAAATCTGCCGGTCACTAAAGCCATTTCAACTGCAGATGCCACTTCCACGCATTACTTTGCGGTGATCTATTCGGAAAGTAAAGTGGATGAGAAGTTTCCGGCCACAATTGCTAAAATTACTCGTGGCACAGGCTTAGTATGGACTACGCTCCTAAAGTTGGATATGATCCCCAATGAGGTAACTTTCAATACTAGCAATGGTGAACTTTCCGTGAAAATCACCAATGGCACAGAGAGTAAGATGATTGCAATTGATAAAGACGGAAAACAGCTTCAGTAAAACCTGAAGCTTAGTTTCCGGTAAGTTTTTGCCAATCCTGAAAGCGCATGGTCATGCGTACTCTCATCTTTTCATAATTATCCCAGCTATCTGAGACATGGTAGATGCTTGGTAGCGATTTTACCAGCAGTTCATTATAATCGGCATGATATAAGCCACCGCCATAGTAGTAGTAGGTGAACATGTTTCCTACACGGCTGAATAATTCAAAGCCTAAGTAGCCATCCCAAATTTCGCTGAGAATGGTGCAGGATATTTCGCGTCTTTTGAAACGGAAGATCTGACCGGAAGCCTCGTCTTCAAAATATTCGGAATAAAGGTCAGAGTCGATGATCCAGCCCAAATACATTCCAATATGAACATACGCTTGTTCAATGGGTAAGGAATCGGGGAAGTTTCCTAGGAAGTGCGACTTTGCGTTGTCGTAAATGGTCTTTTGTATTTCGGCTCTTTTTTCCATAATTCAAGTTTAAATAAAATAGTTGAGAAGTCCGATTATTTGGTCGGGTTTGTATAGGCCTTCAAATCGGCCAGCACTACCTTGTTATTCTTTCTATTCACATCGGCCAGCCGCAAGCTTGGGTCAATTTCAATGCTTTCTATATCGCTTGCCTTCCGGCTGATCTTTACGGTATAGGTTGGATTCACCCAAG
>JAJTHV010000239.1 GCA_021300095.1 Flammeovirgaceae bacterium
AAGCAGAAGCGGTGCTGCGACTGGCGCGCATAGGTTTTGAAAATGTAATCGGCTATTTGCAAGGAGGCATTGCTACGTGGGATGGAAAACTGGATACGGTTCGCTCCATCACGGCCGAGGAAATGAAACGAGAAATGCAGCATACACACGTGCTCGATGTGCGCAAGCATGGCGAGTGGAATGTCAGTCACTTGCGCGAGGCTACTTTCTTGCCTTTGGCTAATTTTCCAGATAATTTATCTATACTCGATAAACAAACACCTTACATCGTACACTGTGGTGGTGGCTATCGCTCGATGACTGCGATCTCGATCATGAAAAATGAAGGCTTCACTAATCTTACGAACGTGTACGGAGGATTTGGTGCAATGGTGCAAGCCGGATTGGAAGTAGTGACTGAAGAAGTGGCTGTTTAGTCTGCTAGAAATTTAATCACATCATCTTCGGAGTCGATGTCGACAGCGCCTAAAGGAAATGGTACTGTTGCGACTTGTGACTTATTTTTAGTGATCAAACTTCGCGCACCCTGGTCATCGGGCAATTGCAAGATGTGATCAAACCATTCGCGCCCAAAAAGCGCGGGCACTCCTGCCCCATCGGCATAGCCCGATGCTACGATCGATGCTGCACCTTCCTGAAATTGATTTTTTAAATTAATCAAATGTTCAGCATGAATATGTGGCTGATCGCAAACCAATACGAGTACACCATCAATATCCGGTATTGTTTTCAAAACATATTTTAGAGCATGCTTAAGCGAATGACCCATACCTTTGTTCCAATCCTCGTTGACTGTAACTCTTAATGGTAATTCGTTGATCTCATTTTGGTGCGCCTGAGCATTGGCCCCTAGTACTACAAAGACTGCTAATTTTGTTTCTAATGCTGCGAGAGCCGTTCGTTTGAGTAAACTCACACCTTGATAGGTAAGCAGTTGTTAGCTTCTGCCCAAGCGTGATGAGGAGCCTGCCGCTAAAATGATGATAGCCAGAGACATTATTCGATCATTGACTTTGCGGCTAAGAAATCTTTCTCACCAATGGTATTGTTCTCGGTGTAGTCGGTGTCGACTGTTATTTTCCAAGTGCCGTTGATCTTTTTGAGTACCACATGAAAACGTCCGAAATAAAATTGCTGTTTTCCATCCGGTGCCGTGACCACCGTTTTATAAATACCTACCTCAATGGCATTATCTCCTTTGGCGATGCGCTCTGTAAATCGAAGCTCGAGCGTTCGCTTTAAATTGTTTTTTATTTCGTAGGCATCGCCTTCCAATTGGTTTTTTAAATATTCATCATATCCCCAGATCGTTTTAGCATCGCGGGGCGAACGAACTACATCTTTTGAATGCAAGGCTAAAAATGCTTTCGCATTGTGATCGCTAAAATGCTGTATAAATGGTTTCCAAACCTGTGTATTGATTTCAGTTTGGGATGACTGTGCTTGCAAAGTCACTGAAAAGATTAAGAACAAAAGAGTAGTAAGTGTGCGCATAGGAAATGAGTTAAAAGTAAAGTTTGAGTATTTCGCCTTAATTCTAAAATGGGCATTCCCACTCTAAAGTACGATTACCATTCAACGAGTATGTAGATAAATCTGTTGCCGAATTTACAAAATCAAAAAACTCAATCAAATACACTTAATTATATTTCATGAAGTCCAGATAAAATGAAAATGCGTTTAAAAGGTTTCATGAAAACACGTAACAAAGCATTCGTTCCAATACGTTTGTGACATCATGAAACACTCTAAATGAAAGACCTAAAGCAAGCTTTCGGGGTAGGGATTCGAAACATAATCTGAAGATTAAAATATTAAAGAAAATTTATCTTCTGCACGATTTATTGGTAAAATTTATTTTTCGATTATTTCCATCGACTAACTCCAAACCATAATTTGTTTTGTGCTTTCGCAGTTGCTTTAGTTCTCCTTTTTTGAAATACACATCTCCCTCAGGGTTTAACCGCACCCGCATCCTATATTCACCCGGCTTAGTAAGAGTATAGATCAGGCTCTTAAATCCGATGGCAGAAAATGTGATCTTTTCATTTGGAATAAATCGCGTCTTAATGATGCACTCTTGCTTATTACAAAAAAAAGATTTTGAGCTTGATCTTGAGAACCCGATATTTGTCATGAGGCTGTCGCCATGCAAATTGTCCTGAATGCGAAAGTAAATAATCACAAGGGTGCTTTCTCCAACTTTCTCTACATCGATTCCATCCGCTGGGATGTCCTCAAAACTCAAAGTTAAATCTTCATTCGTTTCATCAAACTTTCCTATCCCAAAAAATGAAACTAGATTTTTTACTTGCTTCGCTTGATAATAGCATTCAAACTTTCCATCGTTATCTAGCTTGAGATAATAAATATTCACGCCACCGCAACACGTTTGACAGTAATAGGTTGGCTTGTTGTCTTGACCAAATAATGCCAACGGAAATAGGCTTATGAACACTATAAAAATTCGAAGATCAAACACCTTGGAAGGTTTTAGAATTCTACTCATACACCAACTCACTTGCTTTAAAAATTGCTTTCCATTTATCAACAAAATGGTGTGAGAGTGATTTTTCCTTGATTGTGACTATGTTGACGTATAATGAAGATTTACCTTGAATGACGTAATACAATCGCGACTCGGGGGTATTGTGATGATGAAATCGATGTGATTCAATTTTAAACACAATCCAATGATGTTCTCCTGCTTCATTCAATTCTATTTCAGTAACAGTCGACTTCGGTGCATTTAACTTTACTTGCTCATACATGGCCATCATGATATTCTCCATCGGAACATTTTGAGCACCTGTAATGGTAATCATGGTTCCGAGGATGGTCCAATGTTCGTGCGATTCATTCTCGGGTACCCACTCCAGCACATGCATGGCTTTGTCTTCCTGATCAAAGCCCACTTTCCATTTATGATCATCGGGCCAAACCGTTTTCAGCTTCTCCTTCTTTTCTTGTGCATTACCGGTCTGCATGAAAAGAAATATCCCTAAAAGAACAAAAAACATTCGTTTCATTGCCTTACTGATTTTGCACTCCTACTAAATCTTTTTTTTCATCTGGTAGACGCACATAGCTTTTGGTCATTCGCTTCTCCATTTCGGACAACTGTTTCGCACCAAACTTGGTTGTGTCTCCATTAAATACAACCCTCCATATCTTACCTTTTTTTGACTCAGAAATATAAAGTGATCCATCCGGCCCTTCGGCTAGCCCCATGGGTCGATAATGGGCTTCATTCATATTTACAATCGTCTCAACGCCCGCAAATCCATCTGCAAATATCTCCCAGTTTTCTGTTGCTACTCCATTTTCAAAAGGAACAAAAGCAACAATGTATCCAGCTTGCGGGTAAGGACCCCGATTGGTGGAACCATGAAACGCAACAAAAGCGCCATTGCGGTAACGAGCAGGAAACTGCTTGCCTTTATAAAACAATAAATCGTTGGGCGCCCAGTGGGCAGGGAAGCCCATCATAGGCAAGGAAAAGCGCGTATCTTCTTTTACACCATCCCCTCCGTATTCGGGTGCCAGCATTCTTTTCTTTTTAAAAGGGTCATAATATGTGTAGGGCCACCCATAATTATCACCTGCTTTTATCTTCATAAATTCCTCAGAAGGTAAAACAGCATTTTGCCATTGGCTATACTGGTTGGGTGCGTGTCCATGCAAATAGTCACGACCGTGTTGCACGGCATACAAACTGTTGTGTTCATCATTCCACGAAAGTGCCACCACACTTCTCAAACCGGTTGCATATAATTTTCCATCAGCCTGGTACTGCCCAGGTTTGTTTTCATCGAAGCGCCAAATACCGGCCTGATCCAATAATTGTTGACAAGGCATTTGCCCTTTAATGCCAGCTGTTGAGCCGTGAGAATATGCTTCCAAAGCTTCCGGTGTCCAGTCTTCGCATACATTTGTTGGTGCACTGAATGTAACATACATGCCACCCCGATTATCAAATGCTAATGACTTTGCATTGTGCCATTGTATCGGGTGAAGATCAATAACCATTATTTCTGGTTTACCGGACGGAATAAGTTCGGGTGGAGTAAGTTTCTGGCGATACACAACCAGTTCTGAGCTAAAGTAGAGATACCCATTGTGGACGCGCATTTCAGTGGCAAAACTTCCATCATTCGCATAATCTCCAAAGCGCTGAATGATATCCGCTTTTCCATCATGATCGGTATCTCTCAACGCCACATTGCCCCGATCACCTTCAATAATTTTGAGTTTTACATAAATATCTCCATTGTCGTTGACTGCCAAGTGACGGGTTGGGCCAACACTATCTACAACT
>JAJTHV010000091.1 GCA_021300095.1 Flammeovirgaceae bacterium
CGCCTATGCGGCCCCATGGTTCCATGCCCACTTGGGTAAAAATGTAAACCGATTCTTCGGCTCCGGTAAACTTAAAATACAATGTTTGCAACATGATAAGGGCCGCCAAAAGTCGGGCGATCCAGAAAATAATGCGTGCAGGCGTTGTCATAGAAACGGGTAGTGAATGGGTGAGGTTATCTGTTAAATACTGTACTCCGACTCAATAGAACAAGGTATGCACCATATTGGCATGAACTTGTCTTACCACCGACATTTTTGCCAAACTTATGCCCTGTACGATCGATAAACCACTACAATTCAAATATTCGTTAATTTAGGTTTTTAATTACTCACAATGTATGGCAACTTTTGACGTGCACCCGGATATCGCAGAAGCAAAAACAATTTCAACGGATTTCTATTTAGATCCCAGGCATTTCAAAGATTCGAAGGAAAAGATATTTAGTCATACCTGGCATTTAGCCGGCAATACCGACCAGGTAAGAGAATCCGGTTGGGCTACTCCAGTTCAGTTGCTGGAAGACTTTTTGAATGAGCCCTTGTTGCTGTCCAAAGACAAAGAAGGCAAGTTGCACTGTATGCCCAACGTTTGTACGCACCGGGGAAATTTGATTGTAGAGAAACCGTGCAAAGTGAATGATTTGCGGTGCAAATACCACGGAAGAAGATTTAACCTGAACGGTAAATTCTTATCGATGCCTGAGTTTAAGGAAGTCAAAAATTTTCCGTCAGAGGCGGATGATTTGGTAAACCTACCGGTTCACCAATGGGGGAAATTACTGTTTACTTCACTCAGCAAAAAATTCAATGCCGATGTTTTCTTTAAAGAGATGAACGATCGCGTAAGTTGGATGCCGCTAAACGAGTTTGTGTTTCGCCCGGAGTTGTCCAAAGATTATCTGATCGATGCCCATTGGGCGCTCTATTGCGAAAATTACCTGGAGGGTTTTCACATTCCATTTGTGCATGCCGGTTTGAATGCGGTTATTGATTATGGAAACTATTCCGTTGAGTTGTATCGCTACTCTAGTTTGCAAATTGGCATTGGTAAAGATGATGGAATCAATTTTGACTTACCGAAGAACTCACCGGATTATGGTAAGAAAGTATCTGCCTATTATTTCTGGGTGTTTCCCAACATGATGTTCAATTTTTATCCGTGGGGATTGTCCGTAAATATCATCCACCCAATCTCTATTAAGAAAACACGCGTATCATTTCTCACTTTTGTGTGGGACGAAAGTAAAATGCGCCAAGGTGCCGGAGCCGACTTGCATAAGGTGGAAATGGAAGATGAAGAGATTGTACAAAATGTGCAACGCGGCATTCGTTCACGTTTCTATACTCATGGACGCTATTCTGTTACGCGTGAAATGGGCACCCATCATTTTCATCGGTTGATTGCTGAGTTTATGGGGTAGTGGAGTTATTGGTGGTTCCAACGGCCGTCAAATGCCTTTTATCTAGCACTTTGATCACCTTGATCGGTTTATTATCCAACCAACCAAAAGTGACCAGTCCCTTTATTTTGCAATAAAAGCTTCACGAACTCCAGGAACGAACAAAATCAACGCCACTGCGAGTATCATACCTACAATAATAAAGGTGAATAGAGAAACAAAATAAACACCAAGCCCTTTCAAAAAGGCTTTCCATTTTGGTTGATAAGAAAAAAAATTACTGTAGGCATATCCGATGTAAAATGTGCTGATGATTGTTCCCACGGTATTTCGCATGAACACCCCCGTAAACTTGTAGACAATGACGGTGATGATTGATAGCCAATACACATGACCGGCAGTATAAAACGGAAGCACCGTATTCTCTACAAAGTTTAGTTCGCTTTTCCTAAAAAAAACATAGCGTGCATAAAATGCCTGAATTGGAATCATGCCAAAAAACAGCATTTTAAAGTTGTCAGACATAAATTGAAACATCTTTTGCGTTGCAGCCTCCTGATTGCTCCCACTTTTTATTTCTGGTTGAAAGGTGGTGGTTCCCATCTCTTTCAAGAAATTAGCTAACTCAATATCTAACAGATCAAGTAAAAGCAGAAAAACCGTAATCATCAAAAAGAAATACCCAACCGGTCCATAGTATTTCACCCGATTTCCTGAGATAAAAGTATGCGCAGCAACTCCCGGACGAATGGTTAAATCGCGAAGTGTATTGGGAAACATACCATCAAACCCATAGACGCGTGCCCAGAAATCATTCCAGCCTTCGCGTAAGGTGATTCGTTTTACTTGTGTGCGTTGGCCGCAATGTGAACAGTAGTTATCAGAAACTTCTTGATGACAATTGATGCAGTTTTTACTGGACTCGGTAAGCATGAAAGGGGGTTTAGGAAAACAAATCTAATGATTTTGTTGTAGCCTAAAATGCTTCCGTTGTGCTCTGAAAGATTACAACTTATCAGGAATTTGTACGATGCGTACCACAATTTCGTGTGGGTCTCCGTCTTTATCAAGCAAGCTGAATTTTACCATTGGATTGTCGCGCTTGATGTTGCTTTCTACATGCACCACTTCATTGTTTTGCAAATGTTTTTCAATCTCTTTCTGCAAAAGAAAAAGCGCATTGGCCATGTCTACTTCCAGCGGGCTAGGATTATATGATTCCGTCTTCATGTTTTAGTATTCAAAATTATAAAGACTCAAAGATCAACGGGGGCTTGAATGCTGAATCTTGAATTATTTTACCACCTAATGAGTGCTGAGGCCCACGTGAACCCGCTTCCAAAGGCAGCTAAGCAAATTACGTCATTTTCTTTCATCTTTCCTTCTGCCCATGCCTCGCTCATCGCAATAGGTATAGAAGCAGCAGTGGTATTGCCATAACGCATAATGTTGTTATAAACCTTCTCGTCTGGTAATTCCAGCTTTTGCTGAATGAACTGACTAATCCGCAAATTCGCCTGATGGGGCACCAATAGGCTAATATCTTCCTTTTTCATCCCATTGGCCTGCAATGCTTCATTGATTACTTCCATGAAGCGAACCACTGCATGCTTGAAAACCAAATTTCCGTTCATGACTACTTTGAAGCCCGTAGTATCCAGAAATTGCTCGGGCTGGCGCTCAGCATGTGGCCGGCTGCTGCCTGGGTCTTTCACATAGAGTTCTTCGGCAAAACGGCCATCCGCATGTAAATGCGTAGAAAGTACACCCGGCTTATCCGATCGTTGTAAAATGGCGGCACCGGCACCATCGCCAAAAATCACGGCCGTATTTCTGCCGCGTGTAGTGATATCCAAAGCTGTACTTTGAATTTCGGCACCTACCACCAACACCGTTTTGTACATGCCCGTTTTGATAAACTGATCAGCCACCGACAACGCATAGATAAATCCTGAACAGGCATTTTTTACTTCCAATGCACCAATACCTTCCAGACCAAGCTCGCGCTGCATAATTACACCCGATCCCGGGAAATAATAATCGCTGGTGATACTGGCAAAGACAATAAAATCCACATCTTTTTCGGTGAGATTGGCCCGTTGCAACGCCAAGCGCGCTGCCTTGGCAGACATGTTTCCTACGGTATCTTTGGCCGGATCGATCCATCTGCGTTCTTGAATACCGGTGCGCTCAATGATCCACTCATTATTGGTGTCCATTAAATTTGAGAGGTATTGATTGGTGATTACCGTTTCAGGAACGTAGTGGCCGAGGCCTACAATTTTAGATGAATACATGCGGCATTGGTTAAAATCCAAGGCCAAGTTAAGGAATTGTTACTAATGATTGTTAGGTTTTAGGGGTTTTGCTTTTTAGGATTGGGTGTTTCTTTGGGCCTTTCGGCCAAAAAAGTAGAGAACCACTAAAAGCCCGACTAGCCCTAGCAAGATAGCACTGGCAGAAACCTGTAATCCTAGGAATATTTTTGAAGTGGCATCCTCTTTTGAAACTTCCAACGCATCAAAAGTTTGGAACAGGCCCAAAAGCAAAGAAAAACAGATCCAACCGATTAGAAGAAACAGAAACTGGTTTAATAATTTCTTTTCAAAAAGGCTCTTCTTCCATTGTACTTTTAGCAGAACAAATAGTCCACCGATTGCGCATGAAAGAAGAGCCAGTTCGATCATCATTACTGATTTTTAGGAGCAGATACTTGTAGAATTATAAAAGCTATTAAAGATAGACAATAAATCAGCAGACCATATAAAACAGTAATGAGTGCTACTTTCATGCCACCCATAATTACCTGAAAAGGGAGCATCTCCTTGATTTCCTCCAGCGCACCAAATGCTTGGAAGAAACCAAGGATGGTGGAAAATGCACCCCATACCGCTGCCAGCAAGCCTACTTGCTTAATAGCCTCTATCCATTTTACTGAGATGGTTTTGTTTTGCACGCGAGCGATGATTACGTAGATCAGGATGCCTGCATTGATTGCAAACAATACAGAAAGGATAGGCATCCAAGGTGAACCTCCTGCCGTGTGTAAATCCATTAAGGAATCTGCTAACATCATTTTCATAAAGTTTATGTTTAGTTTTTAGTTGTACAAGCTTACACGATTTAGGAATTGCTGATTTTTATTTATGACGAAGTAGAATTCTTGAAGGAGTTTCTCATTCAATCCACTGGCTTTTGGCGAAAGGGTGTTTAGAATTGTTGAAAGGGACTTCATCGAATTATTGAAAAATCACTGATTCGATTTTGTCGAAGTCAATTGAAGTAGGATGTATGCAAATAATGAAATGCAGTAAATCAGTAAGCCATATAAAGATGTGATCAGTGCTACTCTCATTCCACCCATAATTACTTGAAATGGCCATACTTCTGTGCCGCGAGATAATGCTCCAAACGCTTGGAACAACCCAAGGATCGTACAGAGTGCACCAAATGCAGCTGCGAAAGCACCGATTTGTTTAATGGCTTCAACATGTCGTGGAACCAGCACTTTTTTCTGAGTGACTCGGATGACTAAATAAATAATGATGCAAAGATTAATCAGCAGCATGGTTGAGAGCGGGTACATAAAAATGGTGCCGCCATCATTATGAAATTCGGAAATTGAAAATGCGATTATTGTGGTCATGAAGTTTAGTTTTAGTTTTTCGTAAACAAGATTACACCACAAAAACTTCTCAAACTTCTTTTTCTGTTCGATTAACCATTAGAATAGGGTTTTTCTATTTCTAGTAAGGGAAATGGCGAAAAGACCTTGTAACATGTTGAAAGGGGATTATTCTACACCAAAAATTAATTTTTGACTTCACCTTGACGGATTTTTCATAAATATGCAATTGCATGAGTCGACCAACCCATTGGATGGATTATCTATTTACGCGTCAGCGGTGGGTAATTCATGTTTTCTTTTGGCTGCTCGTGTTGGCATTGTATGTGATTTTCTTTGGCAGGAAAAACAACAACTATTTACAGACATTTTTCTTCGTGGGTTTGTTGATTCCCGTCACCATTTTCACCACTTACTTCTTGAATTATTACCTGGTGCCCAACTATTTGATGAAAGAGCGCTATGGCTATTTTGTAACCTATTTCATTTACACAGTTATCGGGTCGCTTTTTCTGGAAATGCTGATTTCGGCACTCACGTTCATCATCATGGCCGAAACAAACATTCATGCCATGAGCCCGGCTTCCATTGATTTATTTTTTTTGCTGGCTTCGTTGTTGGTAGTCGTTTTTTTTGCCTGGGGAATCAAAATGCTCTTGCACTGGCGGCAGTCGAAGGAAGATTTTCAAAAGTTGATGCGCGACAAGATAGAGGCGGAGTTGAACTTTTTAAAAGTACAATTGAACCCACACTTCCTGTTCAATACCATGAACAACCTCTATTACCTCACCACACAAAAATCGGAGCAGGCTCCGCAGGCCATTTTACAACTAAGCGAAATGCTCGACTATGCCTTGCATCAAGGTAAGTTGATGCGGGTGCCTTTGGAAAATGAATTGAAACAAGTAGATAACTACATAGCTCTAGAGATGATTCGCTACGAAGACCGCATTTTATTAGAAAAGAAAATAACAGGAGAAACGAGTCACCACCAAATTGGGCCGATGATGCTGATCACTTTGATTGAGAATGCATTTAAACATGGAGTAATGAAAGTAGCCGGAAATTCATGGATTCGAATGGAGATCCATTGTACATCCGAAAGAGCAGACATTACCATTAGCAATAGCAGGCGATCCGAGAAAATGGAATCCGGAATCGGATTGGATAATCTAAAGCGGCAGCTTGAGCATTTGTTTCAAGATCATTACCAACTTGATTTGATAACCGACCAGCCGGAAGAATTTTCGGTTCGCTTGCAATTAACCACAAAAAGATGAAGAGCAAGTGTTTAATTGTCGATGACGAACCACTGGCGCGAAAACTGCTTCAAGGTTATGTTGCGAAGATTGAAAGTCTGGAATTAGTACGCGAATGTAACAGCGCCATTGAGGCAGGAAATTTTATCCGCACTACTAAAATTGACTTGCTGTTTTTGGATATTCAAATGCCGGAACTCAACGGCATGCAATTCATTAGCACGTTAAAGAATCCTCCTGCCGTTATCCTTACCACCGCTTATCGCGATTTTGCGCCAGAAGCTTTCGACATTAATGCCGTGGATTATTTGTTAAAACCCATTTCCTTTGAGCGCTTTGCGAAATCGGTTAATCGTTATTTTGATAAGCAAACAGAACTCGTCACCCACGAAAATGCTTTGACGTCTCCATCCGCCTTTATCTACTTAAAAGCCGATCGCAAAAACCATCGGGTTATGTTGAGCGATATTCGATACATCGAAAGTCTGGACGATTACGTCAAGGTGCATCTGGTAGGTTCTACCCTGATCACCCGGGAGAATATCACCTCGTTGGAATCGGCACTTCCTCCGCAATCATTTGTTCGCATTCATCGCTCATTTATAGTTAATGCTGCGTTCATCAACGCTATATCTGCCGAGGCAGTAGAGGTAGATGGAAAGTACCTTCCGTTTGGAAGGGCATTTAAGAAATCAGCTTTGGCTTTGTTGAATATAAAGTCGACAAAGGAGTAGTTTCTTTAAACTTTTTGCATATTTGCCTTTCAATTTACCGCCCATGAAGTCCTTCATCCTGTTCATACTCGCTTAAGAAAGCACTATGAACAATTGGCTTTTGCCAAGAACTTTTTCCCTCATCATTCGTGATGAGTCAGTCCTTTATTACTTAATCAATTAAAATCAATCTGAATGAAAGCTTTTACAACAAAGGCATTTTCCATATTTCGTTTGTTTAAACAAGCGCTTGCCGGTTCCGAGGAGAACTTTACCCAAGGCAGCATCAACCGCGCTATTTTTCTTTTGTCCATTCCCATGATTGTGGAGATGGGTATGGAATCGATTTTTGCGGTGGTTGATATTTTTTTCGTTAGCAAACTGAACGACCCCAACGCTGTAGCAGCTGTGGGCTACACCGAATCGGTGCTCAGTATTTTGTATTCTTTGGCGATGGGCTTAGGCATGGGTGCCACCGCCATTGTAGCACGGAGAATTGGTGAAAACGACAAACAAGGAGCCAGTGCCGCTGCGGTTCAGGCCATCTACCTTGGCTTAGGCGTGGCATTCGTTATCAGCGTAATCGGGTTTTTCTTTTACAAAGATATTTTGCGAATGATGGGCGCGTCCGAAGCCGTGCTTACCAGCAGTTCTTCTTACGCGTTGTGGATGTTTACCGGAAACTACACCGTTACATTACTCTTTTTGATCAATGCTGTTTTTCGTGGTGCCGGCAATGCCGCTATCGCAATGAAAGCCTTGCTGATCGCCAACATCCTCAATATGATCCTCGACCCGATATTCATATTTGGTTTTGGGCCGATTCCGGCTTTTGGTGTGGAGGGTGCCGCGATAGCCACGAACATCGGCAGAGGAGTAGGAGTGGCCTTTCAACTTTATTATCTCTTCAATGACAAAAGTTTGATTCGCATTGGTTTAGGAAATCTCAAGGTGCAATCAGAAATCATCATGAATGTAGTGAAGGTATCCGGAGGAAGTATTCTTCAGTTTATCATAGGTTCTGCCAGTTGGATCTTCTTGATGAAATTGATGTCCACCTTTGGAGAGAATGCCGTGGCGGGTTATACTACCGCTATTCGCATATTTATTTTCACTTTGTTGCCATCCTGGGGTTTGGCCAATGCGGCTGCTACTTTGGTAGGCCAGAATCTAGGTGCCAATCAACCCGAGCGTGCTGAAAAATCGGTGTGGACAGCAGCGTACTATAATGCATTTTTTATGGCGTTGGTAATGGTTTTATTCCTTACCATTTCTCCGTGGATCATCGGCATTTTTACTTCACAACCGGAAGTGCTCTATTATGGAGTGCAAGCGTTGCGATACGTAAGTCTGGGCTATATTTTTTACGGCTATGGCATGGTGGTAGCACAAGCTTTGAATGGAGCGGGTGATACATACACGCCCACGTTGTTGAACATTTTTGGATTTTGGGTATTCCAGATTCCGTTTGCTTACATCGTGGCAATACAATTGGAGGTTGGGCCGCGAGGTGTGTTTGTGGCGATTGCGTTGGCCGAGTCGCTGATGGCCATTGCCGCTATTATCATTTTCCGAAGAGGAAAATGGAAGTCTGTTAAATTATAGTTTTAAAGGTGTCAGTCGGTTAACTTTTTAGAGTTTAAGCCGACTGACGCTTTTGATTTTGGAGGTAATCGCGAGCAATCGCCTATGGATTCGGTTTCTTGAATGCAGCTTTGATGGCATTGTTTAATTCATCGCCCGCTTTCTTGAGACTCACTTCCACTTCTTTCCAGCGCTCTTTATTTTCTACTTCTGTTTTCAGTTTTTCACCGGCCACTTTCAGTTCTTCAAATTTTACCTTCAAATCTGCCTCTACACGCGTGCTGGCGTCTTTGGCCTCGATGATAAATTGGTCAAACTTTTTACCAAATTCCTTAAAAAATTTCTCTCCGGCACCTTCTTGATTTTCTTCCATGATTTAATATTTTTATTTTCCCAAATTAGCCAAAAATAAGCTCGTCAGCAAGATTTCCCCAATCTGATTTGTTGACAACAACTCCTCGAATTTTTTTATTTGAATCAAACTCAATAATGATGGATTTTCGATTAGATTTTTCAAAAATTGACCTATTGGAATTGAGAACAATGAATATATCTACGGATGAACTTAATAGCATTTTTATAACGAAAACTCTGTTGTTAAAGAATACACAAACTTCACGTTATTATTAGGATTCAGTAATAAAAGAAAGTTTATAAAAGTCGCATTCCAGATTTCTAAAAACAGTAAATTTGATATAGAGATTTTGCAAGTAGATTTACCATATGAAGAAGACGTCAAAGAATATTGGTGTGCAAACAAGTAATAAAGCCATGGATTACTTTGAATATGCACGGCAAAATCCTGAAAAAGGGAAAATAATTAGCCATTCCGAAGCTATAATCAAAGTAATAGAAGCAAAGGCTCGGAAACTCAAGAAAGCATCTTAATTCGTTCGAAATCCAAATAAATTTTGATAGGAGTTGTCGTAAACAATAACCGATTTCAACCAAATAAATACCAAAAACAGGTTTGCTTCATCTGCTGGGTTGATTAATTTTGGTTCTACTAACCACAATCCGTTTTGGCACCTCGCATTTTACTTCTCCTCGTCTTATTTGTGGCATCAGCAACCGGCTGTGCTTCCTCTTCAACAGGCTACAAGCCCAAGTACAAGAAGCCCGATCCTAACAAACCGTTGCCTTGTCCACAGAAGGACTGCTAGCTATGCGCAAAATTGTAATCGCAATTGATGGATATTCGGCTTGTGGCAAAAGCACTACTGCCAAAGAGGTAGCCCGAATTTTAGGCTATCGCTATATCGACTCCGGAGCCATGTATCGGGCAGTCACTCTTTATTTTTTGGATCACCTCGTTTCCTTCACCAATCCGAAAGAAATTGACAAGGCCCTCCAGGATATTAAGCTCACTTTTGTTGTCAACCTGAAAGGAGTCACCGAAATATTTCTGAATGGCATCAATGTAGAAAAAGCCATTCGCAAAATGCGGATCTCCGAAAATGTGAGTCAGGTGAGTACCATCAAAGTCGTACGCGAGGCTATGGTGGCATTGCAACGCAAAATGGGCAAAGACAAGGGCATAGTAATGGATGGCCGTGATATTGGAACGGTAGTATTTCCGGAGGCCGAACTCAAAGTATTTTTAACAGCCGACCTGATGACCAGGGCTTTCCGCAGGCAAAAAGAGCTGCTGGAAAAAGAGGATCTGGTGGAGATTGATACGATTGTTGAAAATTTGCGTTCCCGCGATTTGATCGACAGCACCCGAAAGGAAAGCCCGCTGGTAAAAGCCACCGATGCAACCGAAATGGATACGACCCATGTTACGATTGAAGAACAGGTAGACGAGGTAGTCCGAATGGCTCTTTCCAAAATGGTGGTGGCTGGCAAATTGAGAGGTTAGAAGGTGAAGTAGCTTTCAACTCTAAATTCTTCGTTTTATCGGGCTTTGACACGTGGATTTAATTGTTAATTTTGCCGCATTCCTGCTTACTATGCAGGAAACTAAACCAAACTTATTGCCAACTGCACATGGGCAAATTTATCCGACTTAAAAAAGGCTTCACAATTAACTTGGCGGGCAAAGCAGCAGCCAAAGTAGTAGAAACCGAACAACCCGAAACTTTCGTAATCAAACCAACCGACTTCTATGGCACGTATATGCCCAAGCCGGTGGTGAAAGAAGGCGATACTGTAAAAGCAGGTTCCCCTTTATTTCATGATAAAAAGCACGAACAAGTTCTTTACACCGCACCGGTTAGTGGTGAGATTGTAGAGATCAAAAGAGGAGAGAAGCGCAAGCTGCTCGAAATCAAAATTCTGGCTGATAAGAAGGTAGAGTATGCCACTTTTAACAAATACTCTGTTTCTGATATCGCTAATTTGCCGGTGGCCGAATTGAAAAATCAATTGCTAAGCTCCGGTGTATGGCCCAATTTAATTCAACGTCCATTTGGCATTGTGGCCGATCCGGGTGTAACTCCAAAGGCCATTCATATCTCGGCTTTCGATACACATCCATTGGCTCCTGATTATGCAGTTCTGTATAAAGGTCAAGATCAGTTTTTTCAGGTAGGTGTTGATATTCTGAAAAGATTGACCAGCGGAGCGGTTCAGGTTAACACGCATTTTACCAGCGAGATTTCAACTGTGTTTTCGCAAGTAAAAGGCGCAGAAGTAAACAAATTTTCAGGCCCGCATCCGGCAGGTTGCGTAGGAGTTCAAATCCATCATTTAGATCCGATTAACAAAGGTCAGGTAGTTTGGACGATCTCACCGGCCGGAGTTATTCAAATTGGCAAGTTGTTTTTGAATGGCGTTTACGATGCTTCTAAATTGGTAGCTGTTGCCGGTTCGGAAGTTAAGAATCCACAATATTATAAGACATACA
>JAJTHV010000101.1 GCA_021300095.1 Flammeovirgaceae bacterium
ATAATTTTATGCGGATTACTACCAGATGCTGGTTGCAACAAACTGGAGGCACCTAGTTCCTGATCTTTGATAGCCTTATAAAATAAGTACGCCTGTCGGGAAATACCATATTGACTTACCTCGGCATAAATTTTATGCTGCAAAATCCAATCATCAATAGGTATAATGCCTGCTCTGATATTGGTAAATTCACTCTTTTGAGTAAATTGATAATCACTTAAGATTGGGCCCTCATTATAAATATTGTACCAACAGGTACAACAGGTACAGGGGCCGATCCTTCTAAAAATAGGGTTTCGTGGAGTTCCAAAATTTCTAATACCTGAACATTTTAATACCAAGTTGCAGATACTGCATCCTGCACAATCAATTTCACCGCATGGTTCTCCTTCCTTATCCCCTAACGCATCAGTGATTACCTTGAATGTGCCTGTGAACTTCCAAAGAAAGTATGCATTTGGCGTTCCGTTCGCATTAAAAAAGATATCGAAAAAATACCTTTTGGATCCATTCAATTCAGAAAATGTTCTAAACTGGTAGTAAACTGAATCAATTCGACCAGTCGGCTTTAATGTATCTGGTATTGACTCGTAGGTTTTATCATCGTTTGTAACAATTGAAATCTGGTATACTCTTCCTTTTACCCCGCGAATCCCGTACTTGTTAGTTTCATATACGCCTTTGCTGACCTCCATTAACTCTTCCTCGTTTCCTATATTGTCTCTCACCTTGAGGGAAGACACAGACTCCGGGGCCTGATAAGACGATGCAATTCCGGTAACAAACGATCTCTTTACAGTAATTCGATATGGACCCGGTTGATCGGAAATGAATCCGTTGATCACTAATGGCAATGGCATATTACCGATCTCATCAATCAATAATTTTTCCACACAGCCATCCATTGAAACTGCTGTGAATAATAAGAAAAGATATCCTACTACTTTTCGTTTCACTCTTCAATATAATGAAAATCAAAGCGAATTTACTTCATTAGTAACCTCCCAGGTATTTTCGCAAGAACCATTCTGCACTGACGAGTGCCAATAACAAAAAGAAAACCCATTTTAAGTTAATCAATGGATTGTATATCTCATTGGAATGAATGAGTGCGGTGGGTTGTGTTTTTTTCCAGTCGTCTGCTAATTTAGAAATCTCAGTGGTTGAAAAGAATTTGCCTTGCGTTGCATTTGCTACTTGTTTGAGTAGCTGGAAATCGGCTGTCAGGTTTTGTGATTCAATAGTTTGCGCGACCACCAAAAACTGGCCGTTAACAGTCTCTCGCTTTCCAGCTATCTCCGTTGAAGCTTTGAATTGGTAAACGCCTTCGCGCAAGCCGCCAATCTGGTAGCGGGTGCCACCGGGACTAGTTACATATTGGTATCTGGAAATTTCATTTGCTTCGTTTCGAAGCTCTAATGAAATAGTATTTCCAAATATGGGCTCAAACAAATCATTGTAAACCTGGCTTTCAATAACAGCTGCATCAGCTTCTGAAAATTGAGGCGTGATTGGAAAACTCTTGAATTTCTTTTTGTCATCCAATGTGCTCAGGTATTGAATCAGTTTTATGAAAACATCATCGAAGACTTCTGTTTTTTCAGCATCGGCAAATTCGCTTAATCGCCAACGCCAAATGCCTTCACCTACCAAAGCTGCCATTTTCTGGTTTTCGTTTTGCCACGTCAGCAGCAATGGTCGTTGGGTAGCTACGCTTCCAATTCGTTGATACATAAGTACCGAGGCATTAGTTGGGAACGAAAATTTTCCGAAGGGAACTTCTACTGGAGGATAATCGGATACAATACCTGCTGCATTGTCTATAAAATTAAAATCGCGAAATGACTCGTTGATGATGGGAGTTACCTCATCCCATTGTCCGGAATTCTCAAATGAAAAAGGAAATTGCAATGCTGCCAGTTGCCGAAAGTTTGTTTGTGTACCGAGCATCAGCCACAAAGAAGTTTTGCTTTTTGAAACTGCTGTAAAAGTGCAGTGGTGCGACCAGTGCGGTCTGCGGTTTGATGAAAGATCACCAATTCTGTTGCTCCGAGTTTCAACCACTCCGGTTTTGCATCGGCTATGCCAGGTATGTGTAAAATAAATTCATAATTCGCATTTTTTTCAACAACAGCGCGAATCGCTTTAATGTCTGGATGTGGAGCCGGGGCAATTAACAAGATACGTTTCTTGCCTTCGACTACTTCAATATAAACACTTGCCCGATTATTTCGAGAGGTAGACTCTCCCTTCACCGTTTCTACTACCACATCGTAGCGATGAATTCCTTTCTCTTGTGTCTGAATCAAAAACTCAAAATTCGTCAGTAAACTGGTGCCACTATTTTTTTGCTGTTGTTCCACAACTTTTCCATTCTTCAAAACCGATACTTTCAGTTCGGTATTTGGCAAGCGCTGTGCCAGCACCTCCGCATGGATGGGGAATTTATTTCCTTGATAGGCAATTTTATTATAGGCAACATCTTTCAATAACAAATCAGCACGTAAAGTGGTATCGCCAACACCTACTGTGTAAACCGGAACCCGCACAGGTGAATAGAGAGGTGATGTACCTGAATTATAAATTCCATCGCTTACCAGCACAATGCTGTTTAGGTTTTTTCCCTCGAAGGAAGTGATAATGTTTTTTATGCCCGAACTGATGTCTGACTTCGTACTATTAAATACCGGTTCATCAGCCGCATGGCCACTGAGATCTTTGAAAAGAACATCATAGCCCGTGTCTTGAATTTCTTTACTTGCTTGCTGCAACTCCTTGATGAGAGCTAGACGCTGGGTTGAGTCGCCCACTTCTTTCATCGAAGCAGAATTATCAATCAAAAAAACAACTGCCGGTTTTTCAAAAACATTGTTGGTGAGCTTTACAATTGGCCCGAGCAATAAAAAAGCAAGCAACGAAACCATCACCGCTCGTAACACAAACAATACCCGATTGATGGATTGGCTCCAGGGATGCTTTGATTGGTACAGAACATAGGCATACGCTATCCCGAGCAACAAGCAGATTAAAATAAAATAGGGCGATGATTCAAATTGTAGTCGCTGCACTTACTTACACATTTAATGTCTCCACAAACATACGTCAATATCCATACTTCTCCTTCCAGAGTTTTTTGAGATGACTGCGCATCTCAACTTCACGAGCGTTGTTGCCGGGATCGAAAAAACGCATACCTTTAATTGCTTCCGGTAAAAACTCCATATCAGCAAAATTGTTGTTGTAGCTATGTGCGTATTGATAGCCTTTTCCATACTCCAACTCTTTCATCAACTTGGTTGGCGCGTTTCGAATAGCCAGCGGCACGGAAAGATCGCCTGTTTCGCTTACCGTTTTTAGTGCGGCATCAATCGCCACATAGCTGGCATTGCTCTTAGGCGAACTTGCCAGATAAATAGCACATTGTGATAATATAATTCGCGCTTCCGGATAACCAATTACATCTACAGCTTGAAATGTAGTGGTAGCCATCACCAATGCCGTAGGGTTTGCATTGCCGATGTCCTCCGAAGCCAGAATGACCATTCTTCGTGCAATAAATTTCACATCTTCACCTCCTTCAATCATTCGTGCCAAGTAATACACGGCAGCGTTGGGGTCGCTTCCGCGAATGGATTTGATAAACGCAGAAATAATATCATAATGCTGTTCTCCCTTTTGATCATAAATCGCGATTCGCTTTTGTGCGACATCCGTAACAAGTGCATCGGTAATCGTAATATCACCAGATTGCGATTCGGTGATGAGCTCAATCAAATTCAGCAGTTTGCGCGCATCACCTCCAGAAATAGTGAGAAGGGCTTTATGCTCGGCAATCTCTACTTTTCGAGTTTTCAATTCAACATCGCGTTGCAACGCCTGATGGACTAGCTTTAGTAAATCTGCTTCGCTCAATGATCTCAGCGTGTAGACTTGGCACCGCGATAACAAAGCGGAGTTTACTTCAAACGAAGGGTTCTCTGTGGTTGCACCAATGAGAGTTACCGTTCCTTTTTCTACTGCACCAAGCAAGGCATCTTGTTGCGATTTATTGAAGCGGTGAATCTCATCAATAAATAATATGACCCGACTAGAACGTCTGGCTTGGTCAATTACTTCACGCACATCTTTCACCCCGGCACTCACCGCACTTAGCATGTGAAAGGGGCGTTTTACTTCATTAGCGATGATGTTGGCGATGGTGGTTTTGCCTACACCCGGAGGTCCCCATAAAATCATGGAAGGAACATTGCCGGTTTGTATTGCTCTGCGAATGATGCCCTGCTCTCCGACCAAATGCTCCTGACCAATCAAATCTTCCAATTTGGTCGGTCGCATTCGTTCTGCGAGTGGTGACGATGGAGCGTTCAACATCATGCTATATGGCGAATAAGAGAAAAAGAGCACTGATACTAAATCCTATTCCGATACAAATTGTGAATAGGAACCCAAAGATCATGAACTTCAAAATAGTTTTTCCCCAACCTTGTCCATACATTCGTTTCATCGCAAATAGCAGATAAAACAAAATCCAAAATCCAATTAAAGTACCTGCCCAATCAAAAACAGCGATATGATCTAAATGGCCTGCAAGTATTTGGAGCGTTCCAGCCAAGTAAAAAAAGTTGTAGTAATAAATAGAGAAGACGAGGTGCTCGCTATAAAAATAATCTCTTCGGATATAAAGAAGTTTGAGTAGCAAGGCAAAAACGGGCAAGAGGAAAAACAACACTTTTGAAAAATTATCTAAGAAAGCTTTCCCGAATTCTTTACCAAAATCTTTGTCTTCGTACTGCTTCATTAACTCAAAGTTTCGCATGTTTAATTTGCGTTCAAACCAGTTGTCACGCTTCTCTTCAGGCAAGGTATTCTGTGCCGAATCATATTGCTGGAATGTCTTAAATTTTGAATCTGTTAGGCTAAAGCCTACGTTGCTTTTTTTCTTCTTATTTAATTTGTTGACAGAGTCGAGCAGCGTTTGTGGCACTAACCAATTCTTACTCGAATCATCCGGAGCAATTTTAAACAACGAATCGATGTTTAGTTTAGGATGATCTTTTTTTAACTCGGCAATATCCTCTTTGTCTAATTCAACTCTAGCTCCCGATTCAACCACACCATCTAAATTGGAAGACATTGAGAAAAATAAGAAGAAGACAAAACTGATGAACACATACATCCGAGCCGGATGATAATAACTTTCTCTTTTTCCGGAATTGTACTCAACCGCCAAGAAACCAGGCTTCGAAATTAAAAACTTGGTGGTGAGAAAAAACTTTCCTTCATAGCTCCAAAACGAAGAGATAAAGTTTGTCCACAGTTCTCCCAGTGTTTGCCGCTTCGGAATATCTTTCTGACCACAATGATGGCAAAACGTGTCTTGCAACTTTGTGCCGCAATTCAGGCAAAATTCGTTATGATTATTCGTGCTATTCGTATTTTGTTCTGCGTCTACAAAACCTTCAGACCCCGGAAGGGCTTTACCTAATTCTTCCATACTTAAAATTTCATTTTTCTAAATGAGTCCAATGTGTGGTCTAGCATTTGGTCTGTGAAATCTAAATGTGTAACCAAGCGGATTTCCGTTGCACTAAAGGCCAATGCTTTGATTTGATGATTGGCAAACATCGCTAGGCACTTCTCAGGTGTTATTCCTTCGGCCACTTCAAAAATCACAATGTTCGTATCAACTGGCATTACTGACTTCACCCACGGTAATTGCTGAAGGGTATTGCCAAGTGTTTTTGCGCGGGCGTGATCTTCCTTCAATCGATGAATATGATGATCTAACGCATAAATTCCGGCTGCAGCCAAAAACCCGGCCTGCCGCATGCCTCCACCAAATACTTTCCGGATTCTGCGTGCTTTTAACTCCAATTCTTTTTTGCAAACTAACACAGAGCCGACTGGCGTGCCCAAGCCTTTCGATAAGCAGATCGAAATCGTATCAAAATATTTTCCGAATTCAACCGGATTTTCTTTCGTTTCAGTAATCGCATTAAAAAGCCGCGCACCATCCAGATGCACCGCCATACCTTTGCTTCGGCTAAACTCACTAATTTTTTTTATCTGATTCAATGTATAATAGCTTCCGGCTTCGCGTACCACCGTGTTTTCCAATGCTACCACAGAAGTTCGGGCTTGATGCACATCGTTGATATTACCAATAACCGGTGCAATCTCTTCTACAGAAATTCTACCTCTGTCGCCTGTGAGCAGCTTCGTACCGATATTGCTATTACCGGCCAAGCCGCCTCCTTCGTATTTGTAAATATGAGCGCCCTTATAGCAAATCACTTCATCGTAAGGCTGCGTTAAAATCTTAATGCCGATTTGATTCGTCATGGTGCCGGATGGGCAAAAAACGGCTGCTTCCATCCCCAATAGTGAAGCGCATTTTTCTTCCAGTTTCTTAACAGTTGGGTCTTCGCCAAAAACATCATCACCCACTTCGGCTGAAAACATGGCATCGCGCATGCCCGGTGTGGGGCGAGTAACGGTATCACTTCGAAGGTCTATAATCATATTTAATTAAATAGGGCTTAAGCTACTAAAAACATCTTGGTTTGAAAGAGGCAACCTTTTTGAGATTCTCCAATTTATAACAACTCTTTGGCCGGATCCCAGAATTTCTTTTCAAAATCCTGCACTTTGTCTTTCACCACTTTCACGCCTTCTTTTTCGAGTTGCTTTTGCATGGAGCTGGGTGGAACGAAATGATGCTTGCCTGTTAGTAATCCCTGACTATTAACTACACGGTGTGCCGGTACTTTTTTTTCTGCATGGGATGCATTCATAGCCCAGCCCACCATACGGGCGCTGGATGCTGTGCCCAGATACCGAGCAATGGCGCCATAACTAGTAACCCTCCCTTTGGGTATCAGTCGGACGACTTCAAAAACATCTTCAAAAAAATTTTGATGCTTGTTGGGAACAAGGGCTTTGGTTGATGGTGGCTTTTTGGGCATGCCACAAAATAATCAACCTTTCGGAAAGGATAAAAAAATTAATAAAACACGTACTGAGAAGAGAGGGTTTATTTCGCCTTACGACAAGCAAATCGCTCAAACGAAAGATTTTCAGGTTTTACCGCGGTTGTCGTTACTTTCATATATCCCTTTTCCTCCGTTAATATATAGTCATAAGTACGTTCAAAATTCGGGGCTGTAATATGAATATGGTAAGTACCCGGTGTGGCATCGTAAAAATCAATCATCATTCGTTTGCAATCCAAAGGTTGCTTGCTGATTACCTTATTGGAATCATCCAACACCTCTACAAAGGCGTTTTCCAACTTTTCTGTTACTTTAAAGTGGAACAATCCATCTTCGGTTGAGATTATTTTTATGGATGGATCTTTCTTTTGAGAGAAGCTCACCATCGAGGCGAGCAAGAACAACATTGTAAAACTTACCTTCATCGATTTAATTTTCCCTTCAATCATCCAATTCAATGCCAATTGAAAAAACCTTGAAAGGAGTCAAATTTAAAGGATTTGAAATTGAGACTTTTCCCAATTTAGGAATTTAATAGTTTAGTTTATTGATAATGGTACGTATGTGTTAAAATATTAACACGGGGATTTTTGCAATCGGGCTTCCAGTAGAATGGCAAAGAATTAAATTTGCGGCTTACTTAATTTTTTCTGCTTAATGTCTAAGTACTTTTTTGCGCTTGTTCTTATCTCCAGTCGGGTTGTTGGTCAACAAATCGTCTTTCCCACGACTGAAAATTGGAATCATCTGAAGGAAGGGCAGACGTTGAGTTTCCAACTAAGCACCACAGAAGCCAGTCAAGCTCATTTTTCATTTGAGGGAGGAAGTGATTTAGGAATTTCACTCGACACCTTGGGACACTTTAACTGGACACCTTCTTATGATTTAGTCGATCGGCTAGAAAAGCAAAAAGATGTAACTGTCTATTTTCAGGCCGTTTGGAAAAATGGAAATAAAATCCGCAAACCAATTACCTTTCTGGTGGCTCACCAAAATCGCCTGCCTATCGTTGAAGAATTACCTACGTTTTACGTAAAACAAACTTCTTTCAATCAATACCAGATATCTTCTGACTATGTCAACGATCCGGATGGCGACCCGATCG
>JAJTHV010000068.1 GCA_021300095.1 Flammeovirgaceae bacterium
ACTGACAACGGGTAATGTGGATATTGAAATTGGCCCCACGAATATACGCAGGACAGTCAAGCCAGTGGTAGAATCGATTCGTATGAAGGCTGCGGCACTCTCCAGGGACGACAAACTCGAACTTCGTACGGACATTTCCGACGACTTGCCCGAGTATGTAGAGCTGGATGGGCGTCGATTGCAACAAATTTTGTACAACCTCTTGGGAAATGCCATCAAGTTTGGGCGACGAGGGAAGTTTATCGACTTTTCGATCAAGGTGGTACAAACGAATGACATTGCTAACAGTAGCGACATAAAGGAAAATTCACAGTCGTTGCCAAACAATGACACAGTGGAGTGCGTAAAGGGCGCTTACATTCTGTTTTCCGTCAAGGACTACGGCATGGGAATTGCCGAGCAGGATAGGAAAAAGATCTTCCAACCGTTTCAACAGTCGTCTTCGAACGACGCAGCTGACGGTGGAACAGGATTGGGTTTGGCCATTACCAGTCAGCTATGCAAGGTTTTGGGTGGAACCATTTCTGTCACAAGTGAAAAAGGAGAATGGTCTGAATTTGTTGTCAAGTTGCCCTTAGTTAAAAGCAAGGCGATCCCTCAGCAACGTGCTGAAGAATGCAGCAGTATGATGGAGATGGACAATCATGATCGAAGATCAACCTTCCGAAGGTCCATGCTGGTCGGAACACGCAGCAATCGACAGCTGTCAACAACGCTATTGTCAGGCTTGCCAAGACTGAGTAAGAGCTTTCATGCACGATCCACAGTCTCTCCTACACTCAACGAGACAGGAGGTAGATGTGATGAAACGGTCAGTGATATCCCAAATCCAAATAGTCCCATTTCGGAGAATGAAGGAAGAAGTAACGATTCTCAGTCCAGTGCACAATCGCAAATGGTACAACGGATACTTCCATTAGTTCAACCCAACGTACTTTCACGAGTTCCTTCTCCAGTTCCAAAGAATTGTTCTACGACAGCCGTAACCAAACTGTTCCAGGACGTTAGAGTATTGATTGCCGAGGACAATCTTGTCAATCAAAAAGTATTGCTCCGAACACTCCAAAAAATCGGTGTGAAGATTATCGACGTGGTACAAAATGGACTGGAAGCTGTGAACATGTCCGCTGAGAAGCAGTATGATATCATTTTCATGGATTGGTGTATGCCAGTTATGGATGGTTTGCAAAGCACCAAATTGATTGTTGCTCGGCGTAAGAAACAACCACAGTCTCCACATCCTCGTATTGTGTTTTTGACGGCCCACGCGCTCGAAGACTACCGTAAGAACGCAGCTGAAGCGGGTGGCGATGGCTTTATCAGTAAACCCTTCAAAGCTGCGGCAATCAAAGAACTATTGGAGCATTTTCGCTTAGGACAAAATGTACCAACTATTACAAGTCAAAATCAAACGCCCTTGATTGAGTTTTCCAAGGGAGGTACGACCACTCCTCAAGTAAACACATGCAAGGGAGCTCTTCCCTCGACTACTACTGGTCAATGAGAGGTGTAAACACATATTTAGGTTACTCCGATAGTCGATGGATTCGAGTTTTTCCCAGTTCTCGAAAAAAATTGACATCGGATGGATGTCCATACGGCAGCCAACAGAGTCCTAGCGGTTCATCGATGGTACATACGCTTGCGTGTATTCAGGATGAAATTTTGGTTTCATTGCAAACACTACCGTAAGGCATCAATAGCGATCTCTCGCTCCTGTTTGTGTGCGAAAGTATCTCTAACTAAGACACAGCAAGGCGAAAAATTCAGACATGTATTTACTAGGTCACTTGCATGTAAATTACAATATTCCAAATCGCTATGAATGTTCGAAGTAACAGATGCGTGATTCAGTCGGACTCAGCATTATGACAAAACACCATTGACAGTGCATACGCCTGCTGGAAGGCTTGCCTTAACCTCATTGAATACTTCAAGACAGTCCTCCAACTGCTTCTTTGTCAAAGTCTGACTGATATCATAGCTATGGTTCTCACTATTGGAAGAGGTACCATTCGCATCATAACTGTACTTGGAGTAGTAAACACCTCCATTGCAATAACCAGCAACTTGCATTCCTGGATCGAAGTTACTAGACACGCCAAAACTGATGCTGAAGCTTGCCGTGTCGGTGTATGCAGTTGACGCTGAAAAGGAAGCACTGCGAGGGTAGAACTGACTGCATTGATCACTGGCGTTGACAGCTGGGTAACCGTAAAAATCGCAATAGTCGGCATCGGTTTCTATGTCCATCATGGAGGCGATTGTTTCGGCAGTGAAGCAGGGACAGCCATTTTCTTGCTTGACCAACGGATTAGTACCACAGTCGAAAATGGGAGGAGAAGCTTGATTCTGTAGGCGGCGTTGACGAAGGCTGCTGCGGTGAAGGTTAGTTGGTGGAAAGTTTTGACCACGATAAAACTGCGGAGGAAAGGCAGTCGGAAAGCCAGGACGATGCTGTCCGGCGGCAAGAGGGAGAAGCAGAGATGCTGCAATAAGAGCAAGTTTGTGAGCGATCATAGTTATTTCTAGTTAGAAAATAAAGCAAAAAAGATTATGTTTATTGTTTGGCCATACTCCATCCGTACAGGTACGGATTTGATGAGAACACGAAGATTGAGAAGGATTCCGCGTGACTCGAGATTATTCTGGCCAGTTTGAAGAGATAAACGTGTATTTAATTAAAATGAATGTGGTTTGGCCCGTGGACATTCGTTCCGAAGTCGTCGCCAAAATCTGCCTCCAAAAAGCCGAGAAACGACGTTGGGGACAAGGGCAATAATAACTGTACTCGAAGAAGAAGGATTCGTGGCCTTTTTCATGCCTTGAGGAGAAAAAGAACTGTCACAATGCGTGATGAGCTATGTACAAGAACCAAAACCGGGGCCTACTTTATTCTGAATTCACGGTCAGAGCATAATTTCAGCCTTTATTGTGGAAGTTGGTAACAGTAATTATGGATGACGTTTAGTTGTAAGCAAATTCATTCTTCGAATTCGCTGCTTGTATAATTCCCGAATGTTTGAACGTCTAATATTATTATCTCCAACTCTGTGATCTCGGTCATTTGGGACAAGCTCAACACGACCTCCACGTTGATCGATTGGCAGGCTGATTGCGAATCCAGCGATCGAATTCTAGGATGAGAATACACAGCTACAATATCCGAAGAGCCCCCAATGCGCTGCTGCTAGATAGATAGATAAATAATGGATAGATAGATAACAAGTAAATAGATAAAAATGGATAAATAGACCACGCCGTAGACTTATTACTTCTTTCGTTTACTAATGTCTGCTTCTTGCAAAAGACGGGCGTGTCAAACAAAGAACAAAGTCAACATATTCCAACAACCAATTTGCCATGAGCTTTCGTAAAGACATGCATGATTCAGTTGAAATCATCATAGTTTAAAAAACTCCATTGATAGTGCAAATGCCGGCTGGAAGGCTTGCCTGCACCTCATTGAAAACTTCGATACAGTCCTCCAACTGTTTCTTTGTCAAACTGAGATAGATGTCATAGCTATGACCTTCACTAGAAGAATCAGAAGTCATGCCAGTCTCATCATAACTGTACTTGGAGTAGTACACACCTCCATTGCAGTAACCGGTACTTGGCATCGCTGGATCGTAGTTACTCGAGACTGCAAAGCTAATACTGAGGCTTGCCGAGTCCGTGAATGAGGTGGATGCATAAAAGGAGGCACTACGAGCATAGACCTGGCTGCATTGATCACTTGCGTTCACAGGTAGGGACGCGTAAAAGTCGCAGTAATCGGCATCCGCTTCCACGTCCATCAAGTCGGCAATTGTCGCTGCCGTGAAGCAGGGACAGCCATTTTCTCGCTTCACCATTGGATTAG
>JAJTHV010000003.1 GCA_021300095.1 Flammeovirgaceae bacterium
ATGAACAAGCCGGAGGAGCTACGTATCACACTTTGACAAAACAAAAATGTTTGGAGTTGATTGCCTTTGCGAAGAAGTACATGCTCGAGAATTTTGGTCGCGCGAATATCACACTGGGCGAATATCAAAAACTGGTGCGAGGAGACAAACGTGTTTCCTTGCCGGGTTTGCCCGATGTAATTGCTGCGATGCACTCCGTACCCGATCAGCATGGCACTATGCGTGGCAATCAAGGTGAATCGTATATTGAGTTAGTGAAGTTTACCGCTGCCGGCCCTGAAATTGAAACTATTCATTGCTACGGTGCTTCTAATAATCCAACTAGCGAACACTACGCTGATCAAATGAATTTATTTGTTGAGCAAAAGACCAAGCCTATGACACTGAATAAAGAGAAAGTGTATCAGGAGGCGAAGCGGGTTTATCATCCGAAGTGATGCTTAGTACAACTTTGTGATTCTATGAGTGGCTTTGTGAAAAATTCAAACATAACAATAGGCACAAGTCTATCTTTGAGGGGGATGAAAAAGACTTGCGCCAGTTGGGTTTTTTTTGAGCATACTAGGAAATAGATAGAACGACAACTTATGACAGATCTTACGAAGGCAATTTTAAAAACAATTTATTATCTAAGGACAACTCCAACAGTTTTAGTTTCGGGTGGTGTTGTAGATTATAAAGCTATTAGTACTTATATCAATGGCTATATTGATGGAATAAACGAAGTCTTAAGAATAAATCTTATGCGCAGAATTTCTGAATGGTTTCAAAATAGAGTTGATCAAAAAGACCCAATATTCTTGACAGGTCATATAAAGTATCGATACAAAGACGCCACTGATGAGGAATTAAAAAAAATCTTGCTTGATACACTTGAAGCCTACTTCATTGAAAATCCTGAATGGTATAAGAATACTAATAATTAACCCATTCCAACACAAATCTTCTAATCGGTAGCAACTTTGACTTGTGCAAACTATTTCGTTCTCATTTACGAATAAAATATTTCAACCAACCTCCTTCGGTTTCCGAAATCGAATCTTGAATACCACACGATACTCCTCACTCTTCGTGCCAAACAACGCCTTTACTTTTTGTCTGGCGGCATTGCCTATTGCACGTAAGCATTTATCGCCTATATAAAGTGTGATATCTCTTTCTTTTCGTGCCACGCTCCAACTAGAAGCAGCGTTGATCACTTGGGTATTGGCTTCGCGCAGGTCATTCAATTTATGAATGAGTTCGGCCACCGATAATTCTGTAGCTTCGGGCTGGTAGGCAGGCTGAGATGCTACGAGTTGTATCAACTCGGCAAAGTGTTGTGCCATTGTTGCGAAGTCCAGTCCACGCGCTCTGCGTACTTTTGAAGTTGTAGCAGTTTCCGTTGAAGCATCCACTTCGGTTAAATGATTGTGCGGACGATAGCCTTGCAACTTACGCACGATGGCTTGCGCATCGTCTTCGGTTTGTGACAAAACTCCACTCGACTTTAGTTCGCCTACAACACGCATTGCCCATTTACTCAGCCCTTCATAGGCCACGGCACGCGCATTGACACGGTTGTTGAAAGCGGTTTTGGCTACGCTGCAATTGTTTATCTCCTGCCGACATTTGTCCAGCAGTTTTAACATACTTTCGGTACGGAGTTTTTCTTGAGCAGGATTGTACTTACTTCCGCAACCTGCGCAGAAGACGGTGAGTCTTTCAAAGGCTTCTACATTTTTGATGTGGGACATTTAATAATGTTGTTTTATTCTTGCCAACGCAGCCGCCCCATCCGCAGGTTGTGGTCTTTGAACACAATTTTTCAAACTTTATTTGTCGTATCAAACGTAACCTGTATGCCCTTGGCACGTTGAGGGCCGCTCTTTTAAAAATGAATGAAAATATTTTTAAAGTTGGATAGCATCTCTTGAAAATTCCACGCAAAGTATACAACGACCGATGAGGGATGCTACGCAACCGATCAACGAAGAAGCACGGATGCTCCGAAATAAAAACTTGCGGGTAGAAGATTAAAGTTGGCGGGCAGGAAATAAAAGATGGTGGGTGCCTGGTGAAGGGTGGCGGGTGAAAGATGAAAAAGGGTGGGTGGGGAGTGAAAGATGGCGGGTGCGAAATAAAAGGTGGTGGGTGGTAAATGAAAAATGGCGGATAGGAAGTGAAGAGTTGCGGATAGGAAATGAAAAGTGGCGGGTCGAAAATGAAACCGGACGGGTGCGAGATAAAAAGTGGCGGGTAGGCAATGAAAGCTTGCGGGTGCGAAATGAAAAAGAGTTGTCCGTATAGTAAGCTCAACACCAAAAAACTCCGATTACCACTTTACTTTCTGGTAATCCTTTGATTTCTTATTAACTTCACCTGAATAAAGATGTTTAAAAAGATGAAGAAGATTTCTGTTCTCGTTCTGGGTTTACTCCTTTTCTTTTCATGTAATCAAAAACAACAGCAGCCGGTTGCCGATGCGAAGCCGTTTTTAGATTCGCTTTCGCGGGATACGTTTGGATTCTTTTGGGATCTGGCCGATTCAACTACCGGCAATTTGCCCGACCGCTGGCCCACACCTTCGTTTTCGAGCATTGCCTCTACCGGCTTCGGCCTTACTGCTTATTTGATCGGTGTGGAGCGTGGCTACATCACGCGCGATCAGGCCGCAGAGCGTGTGCTGAAAACGCTTCTGTTTTTTCATCAGTCCCCGAAAGGAGATGCAGCCGCAGGTGTAACGGGCTACAAAGGTTTTTTCTATCATTTTATTGACATGCGCAAAGGTGATCGCTATCGCGATGTTGAACTTTCAACCATCGACACGGGCTTGTTGATGATGGGCATTCTTTCGTGTCAAACCTATTTCGATGGAGACAATGAGACAGAGAAAAAAATCAGAGATACGGCCGATGCACTCTATCAGGCAGTGGAGTGGGACTGGGCGATGAATGGCCAAGAGGTGATGAGCATGGGCTGGAAACCGGAGTCGGGTTTTATCAATGCCACCTGGAAAGGCTACAACGAAGCGATGATCTTATACATTTTGGGATTGGCTTCGCCTACACATCCTATCCCCACATCATCATGGAAAGCCTGGACAGAAACTTACCAGTGGGGAAAATACTATGATCAGGAGCACATCAACTTCGGACCATTGTTCGGGCATCAGTATTCGCACGTGTGGATCGACTTCCGCGGCATTCAAGATGACTATACAAAAAGCAAAGGCATCGACTATTTTGAAAATTCACGCGGAGCCACCTATGCCAACCGCGCATATTGTGTCAACAATCCGGCAGGCTACATTGGCTATGGCGAAAATATCTGGGGGCTCACCGCCTGCGATGGTCCCGGCAACCAAGGTAAACTCAATATCAACATCAGTTTTGATAGCTACAGCGCACGCGGAGCAGCCGAGTGGTATGTGCAGGATGATGGAACCATTGCACCAACCGCAGCAGGTGGCTCTATTCCGTTTGCTCCTGAAATCTGTATACCGGCCTTGCAGCAAATGAAACGGCAATTCGGAAACAAACTTTACAAGCAATATGGCTTTATCGATGCGTTTAACCTTACCATCCAGCGCGAAGGTGGTATTAACGAATGGTTTGACGTAGATTATTTGGGTATTGATCAGGGTCCGATTATCATTCAGCTAGAAAATCACCAAACCGGTTTCGTGTGGGATTTGATGAAGAAAAATAAGTATGTGGTGGAAGGTTTGAAGAAAGCAGGCTTTCAGGGAGGGTGGTTGAAGTAATTTGGGTTGCGCAAGAACCATGAAAATTTACGCATTACTAGTAGGGCTTTTACTAACGATCTCCGTGCAGGCTCAACAGCCGGTAGAAGTGGATGACCGCATTGAAGAGCGCAACTTCATGCCCTACGAGTTGATGTATTATAAAGACCTGACCAACGCTGTCACCTTCGAGCAGATTTCTTCGCCTGCCTTTTCAACGAAATTCCAACAACATACCGACTACCGCAACAAAGACTTTGTGCCCAACGCATCGTATTGGGTGCGCTTGCCCATTCGCCACGTGTCGCAAACACAAAAGGCATGGCTCCTCGAGTTTTATGATCAAACCATCGATCATATCGATGCATACGTACCACAAGAGAATGGGAAGTACCAATTGGTGAAGCTGGGCGATGAGCAGCCGTTTGGCCAGCGCCTGTTTCGTCATAAAAACTTTGAGGTGATGCTGAACATGAAGAGCGATACCGTCATGTTCTATTATTTTAAAGTACAATCCCACGATTTTGCCGACATCCGCATTGCGTTTCGCTCTACCAATCGGTTTATCTACTATTCATTGAATGAGTACTTTCTGTTTGGCACTTTCTATGGCATGATCTTAATCATCGCCTTGTATAATTTCCTCACCTTCCTGGCCATCCGCGAAATCAAATACATCTACTACATCTTCTATATAATAAGTGTAGCCTTGTATGCCATGAGTTTAGATGGCATTGGTTTTCAATACTTATGGCCCGACCAGCCACAGTGGAATGCGTATGCTACTGGTATATCACTGTATTTGGTGATCATGTGGTCGTTGGTTTTTACCAGACGATTTTTAAGTCTAGCCGCCAACGGCCCCACGCTGAACACCATATTTAAATGGGCGCTTGCCATTCGCACCATCATATTTTTGGTGGCCTTGTTTTTTGCTCCATCCATTCTCCATCAGCGCGTTATTGAAATTGCGCCACTCTCGCTCATTTTTTATTCGGCCATTCATGTGTGGAGAAATGGATACCGGCCTGCACGTTTCTTTGTGATTGCCTATGGGGTGCTCTTTGCCGGGTTCTTTTTGCGCGCGATGGTCTATTTTAACTTTTTGCCTTTCACCATTCTTTCGCATTACAGCCTGCACTTGAGTTTTGTGTTAGAAATGCTCTTCCTTACGCTGGCCTTGGGCGACCGCATCCGGATTTTAAAGGACAACCGCGATCGCGCCTTGCGGAAGATCATTCGCCAGCATGAGGCCAACATGCAGTTGAAAGACACCGTCAATCGCGAGTTAGAGCAGCGTGTGAAGGAGCGCACCCTTGAGCTGGATGCGAAAAATTTAGCCCTGGAAGAAAGCAATCTGAAACTTGTCAAGCAGGCCACGGAGATAAACCAGATCAACTCCCTGCTCGATTTGGATAACTGGAAGCTCAAAAACAGGGTGAAAGAGGTATTGGAGGAAATGTTGATGGAAAAAACCATGAACTATGAAGAATTTAAGACACTCTATCCAGATACTTTGGCAGCCTATCGGTTTTTAGAGACGCTTAAGTGGGAACAGGGATTTCACTGCGGCAAATGCGGTAATCCAAAGTACTTTGAAGGAGCCCAGAAGTTTGCCCGTAGATGTACAAAATGTGGGTATAATGAGTCGATTACAGCCTTTACTATCTTTCAGGGCATCAAGTTCCCGCTCGAAAAGGCATTTTATATAGCTTATCTATGTGTGGTCGGTAAAAAAGAAGGAACACTTGAGTCTTTTGCCAAGCAATTGGAGATAGGATTAAATACTGTTTGGGCATTTCGCACGAAAGTGATGACCCGATTGAAGGAACTAGAGGACTCCGGAAGGCGGTTAAGCGCCTCTAAATGGGAGGAAGTGATTCTCTACCCCGAATCATTGCCTAAGGTAAAACCCAAAAAGACGAAATCGTTGGCATAAAATTTTTAGCCAAATTAGACTGCTTGAAAACCATTGTTTTTTTTCGGTGATAACCGGTTGCTTTGAGCTCAAAAATTTAGCCGTAAACGGTTGAAATCAATGTTTTTATTGTGTGAAATTGACTATTCTATTGTAACTAGCTTTCATACCTGTTTTTACATTAAAATCTTTAAAAACTATTGACTGGTATTGATTCTGAATAAATTAGTATGGTATTGCAACTTCAAAAGCGCGATTTATGATGGGTAAAAGCTTCTCTAGAATATTGATTTTCACTGTTTTGACCGCAATTTCCACCTCTTTGGCGGCTCAAGGCCGCTTGGTAAAGGGTAAAGTGACTACCCTAGAAGGTGGCAAAAGCGTGGAAATGCCGGGTGTAAATGTGGTGATCGTGGGCACCTCAAAGGGTACCACAACCGATATCGATGGTAGCTATTCATTGGAATTAGCCGATTCAGACAAGGAGCTTTCTTTTTCTTTTATTGGATATACCATGAAAACGGTAGCCATTGGCGACCAAACGGTGATCAATGTGGTGCTGGAAACCGATACGCAACAATTGGAAGAAGTGGTAGTAGTTGGGTATGGCGTGCAGAAGAAGTCAGACATCACCGGTTCAACTGCCAACGTAAAGGGCGATGAATTATACAAACAGCCGGTATTAACTGCTACGCAGGCATTACAGGGTAAAGTGGCAGGCGTGCAGATTATTAGTAGCGGTCAGCCGGGCACATCGCCCCAGATTAGGGTAAGGGGTGTGAGCACTGCATTGGGAGGAACAGCGGCTTTATATGTAGTAGACGGAGTACTCACAGATGACATATCTAATATTAACACTGCTGACATTGTTGATATGAATGTATTAAAAGATGCATCATCTGCGGCAATCTATGGTTCTCGCGGTGCGAATGGTGTCGTGATTATTACTACCAAAAAAGGAGTGTCGGGGAAGCTCAATGTAAGCTATAATAACAACGTTGGTATTCGTCAGGCAGCCAACCTCGTGGAGATGGCCAATAGTGCTGAATATAGCAACTATGTACAAGCCGCAACGGGTAACATTCCTCCTGCTACTAATTATAACACTGATTGGTATAAAACCATTTTACGCAATGCGTGGCAACAAAATCATAATGTGTCTATTTCAGGCGGCTCAGATAAATCTACCTTCTTAGTGAATGTGGGCTATTTGACAGATGAAGGCATTGTGATAGACAATGACTTTAAGCGCCTGACAATTCGGGTCAATCAAGATATCAAAATCAATTCTATTCTTAAGGTGGGGTTTCAATCTTCTTACACCAACAGTGTAAACCAAAATGGTTTTGGGAATATCGATATCGATGAATTTGGAAACATTGGATCGGTATATAATGATGCATACCGTGCTGCACCAATCATTGCCAGCATTGTTGATGGAAAATATGGGAATACCTCAACGTATCAAAACGTTGGCAATCCGTTGTTAGACATCAAAAATAATCGGGTGAGGGTATCGGCTGATCGTTTGCAAGGATCGACATTTCTAGAAGCAAAGCCACTCGAATGGTTAACCATAAAGACATCGATTGGTGCGGATTGGCGCAATTCGCTCAATAGAGCTTACCACTATAAGTTTCTGGCAGATGAAAGCACTTTTTTGGTTGCAGGAGGTAATCAATATAATAATAGAAGTAATCTAAATGTTAAGAACACGCAATCCCTGCAATGGGTATGGGATAATCTTATTACGGCCAACAAAAAATTTGATAAACACGATGTTACCTTATTGATTGGGACAACAGCTGAGGAATACCACAACACTTCATTGGGCGCTAGCAGAAAAGATGTACCAGCAGATCCTAGCCTCTGGTATATTGGAGTGGGAGATGCCAACAGTTCGCAGAACGAAGGAGGGGGAGATGCATGGGCCAGGAACTCATACTTAGCCCGCCTTAATTATTCTTATAATGGAAAATATTTATTAACGGCAACCATTCGTAGTGACGGTAGTTCTCGTTTGCCAAAACAAAATCGGTGGCAACAATATCCCTCGATCGGATTAGGATGGGTGTTGACACGAGAGTCATTTATGCAGAACCAGAATGTTTTTGATTTACTAAAGCTGAGAGCTTCTTTTGGTATAGTAGGCAACGATAGAATACCTACCGATGCGTTTACACAAACAGTAGCGCTCAATAAACCTTATCCTTTTAACGGAAGTTCATCGGCTTCGACCAACGGTGTTCAGATTAACCAAATCAAGGACCCAAATATAAAGTGGGAGACTACGGAAGAGCTTGATTTCGCTGTTGAATTTTCCGCTTTACAATCAAAACTAACAGGCGAAGTAAATTACTATAATAAGACAGTGAAGAACGCACTCATCAATGTACCAATTCCCAGAACTGTCGGTGATATTGATGGTGTAATTCTTACGAATGCTGCCTCCATTCAGAATACCGGTTTAGAAATAGTGGTTAATTGGAAAGATCGAATCAATGCAGATTTCTCTTACTCTATTGGAGGAAACGTAACTTTTAATACCAATAAAGTAGTTGCGTTAAACGGTGGGCAGGCCATACGTGGTGGCTATATTGGGGCCAGTCAGGGATTTACGACCTATACTGATAATGGTTTGGCGATAGGCAGTTTCTATGTTTTAAAAACCATGGGCGTTTTTAATTCAGATAGCGAGGCCGCTGCCTACACGGATACAAATGGAAAAATGATCCAGCCAAATGCAAAGGCCGGTGATTTCAGATACCAAGATGTAAATGGAGATGGAATAATTGATGACAATGACCGAGTGCTGGCCGGTTCTTATCAACCAAAAGCCTACTATGGAATCAATCTGACTGC
This sequence comes from Flammeovirgaceae bacterium, assembly GCA_021300095.1. Taxonomy (GTDB): domain Bacteria; phylum Bacteroidota; class Bacteroidia; order Cytophagales; family Cyclobacteriaceae; genus ELB16-189. Next base: position 8,505 of record JAJTHV010000003.1, read on the forward strand.
GAATTACAAATCGTGGGATTTTAGCTTGTCTATTTATGGCAATTCAGGCAATCAGGTATACAATGGCAAACGAGCTGTTCGTATCAAAGGTGAAGACAATATTGAAAAGGCATTGGTTTACAATCGGTGGACATCTTCTAGTCTTTCGCAAAAGCAACCAGCCGCTAATGTAGGCAATCAATTAGCTTCTGATTATTTTGTGGAGTCAGGTTCTTTTATACGAATCAACAACTTAACCGTAGGTTATACCTTTCATCAGAAAGTTTTGCAGCGTTTAAGAATTTCCAGTTTGCGTGTATACGCAACGTCTCAAAATTTACTTACCATAAAAGATTATAGCGGCTTTACACCCGAATTGCCTGGTGACCCGCTTAATTCAGGAATCGAGTTAAGTGCTTACCCGACTACCCGAACTATTGCCGTTGGCTTAAATATAAGTTTCTAGTAAGATGCAGGACAATCCAGAAAATACTCTCGAAATGAAAACAGCAGCATTCTTAAAATTGACTCTAGTTATCACACTTCTTTCAAGTGTTTTTTATTCATGCAGTGATAGCTTTCTAGAGGTGCCTGTGCAGGGCGGAGTAAGTCCTGCTTCTGACCCTGACCTTGCCCCTAAATTAGTTACGGGCGTTTACCATAGCCTACTTCAAGGCAGTTCATTTGGCGATGGAGATATACACGGATTTGCATTTATTTCCGTAACAAGTATTATGTCTGATGACGCAGATAAAGGGAGTACATTAGGAGATCAGGCAGTGCCAGTGGGTGACTTAGATAATTTTACGATTAGTCCTACGAATCGATTTGCAGAAACCTTGTGGAGCGGACACTACAATAGTATTGGCGCAGCGAACCAGGCAATTGCTGCTTTATCAAAGGCTACTTCAATTACTCCAGCTCTTCGAAATCAATTGACGGGTGAAGTTAAGTTCCTTCGAGCTTACTTGTATTTCAATTTGGTGAGAATGTATGGAGCTGTTCCATTGGTTCTTCGAGTTCCCAAAGATGCTCAAGATGCCAACTCCGAGCCAGCCTTTCAAACCCGAATTGCCGCGACCATAGTTTACGATAGCATTGCCCGAGATTTGCAGTATGCTGTCAGCAATCTGCCCTTAAAATCTCAGTCAGCTACTGGGCATGCCAACAAAGGTGCTGCCCAAGCGTTGCTTGCGAAAGTATATATGTACCAGAACAAATGGGATTTGGTAAAATCATTAACAGACGAAGTAATTAATTCGAATCAATATCAATTACTACCGAATTACGCCAATCTGTGGAGACAGGAGAGCAACAATAATATCGAATCTATTTTCGAAATTCAGACAGGCGGTTTTAACAATGCCAATTTGGGTCCCGACCTATATACCATTTGCCAAGGCGTGCGCGTAGGTGGAGGAGGAGGATGGGATGATTTGGGATGGGGCTTCAATAATCCGAGCACCAATTTAGTAAACGCGTATGAAGTGGGCGACTTAAGAAAAGGTGCCACCATATTGGCAATTGATAATTCAGGGACTCATAAGGGCACCATTTTGTGGGACGGATTTAGAGTGCCAAGCTCTGATTCGGTACAGAATTTATTCTACAACTACAAAGCATATACCAGCAAAGAAAAAGAAAAGTATGCCGATAAGAATGATAAAAACAGACCAAAGAACATTCCCATTCTTCGATATGCAGATGTCCTGTTAATGAACGCGGAAGCAGCATTACAACCAAGCATCAACCAGCCAGCATTGGCACTTGATAACATTAATAAACTAAGACAACGCGCTGGCCTTACCATTAAGGGCAGTGTAAATATTGCCGATGTTTGGAAAGAGCGAAGAATAGAATTGGCCATGGAGCACGATCGGTTTTGGGATTTAGTTCGTCAGGGAAATGCCGGTCAGGTATTGCGAGCAGCAGGCAAAACCAATTTTGTAGATGGCAAGCACGAATTGTTACCAATCCCCAATTCACAGATTTTACTGAGTGCAAATAAATTAACACAAAATCCTGGCTATTAATTCAAGATGATGGCTTCAGAATTTGATACACGCGGATCACCAATTGAGCAAAAATTTAATAGAGGACTCTTATTTACTTTAATTTTTAAACTAAAACACAAATGAAAAAAACAATTTATTATTTCTTATCCAGTGTGGCGGCAGTCACGCTGATGACCTTTGCAGGGTGTTCTTCAACAGACAATGAATTACCAAAAATCGATGGCTTCAATAACTCGAATGAAGTAGCATCTACGAACTTAAAAGCGCATTGGACATTTGATGACACGAACAATGAGAGACTTTCAAGTACTGCAGCTAGTAATACATATGGTACAGTAGGGTTTGAAACAGGCAGAATAGGAAAGGCCTTGAAACTTACCAAGGGTGCGTTGGCTTACCCAAACATAGCAGCGATCAACACTGCAGATGCATTGGCAAACTATACTGTGAGTATGTGGGTAAAGATTAATAACAAAAAAGGAACAACCTCTGAAGGATATACCATGTTGTTTGGTTTGTTTCCGGATGGTTTAACGGCAAATACAACTGGGGATTTTATGTGGGGCAATTTAGATATGTCGGTTGAAACATCATGGTTTGCTCCTAAAACAACACCAGATACACTTGTTTTAAAAAGCCGCTTTATTATAAAAAATGCCGATGGTAGCATTAATGGCCAAGATAACAGACCAGATCCAAGAGGGAACCCTCCAATCGGAGTATTCAAACAATCTGGTACATGGGTTCATTTTGTAGCTCGCTGGAATGCAACAACTCATCAATTTGATTTATTCGGTAACGGAGTATCAATTGGTGCTTACAATGATCGCGGAACAACTGGCGCATTGAGAATGAATGTACCATGCAGAGCTGTATTTGGAAATGGTGCTACGAAGGAAGTTGGATTTGCAAATAATCCAGATCAACAAACTTGGTCGCCAATGGCTACTGCTTCAATCGATGATGTTAGAGTATTTAACACCGTTCTTACACAAGCACAAATTACTGCTTTATACAATTTAGGTGTGGCCGGAAGATAAGTAGATTTAGGGTTAAGAGGGCGCTGATGACAGCGTCCTCTTTTTTTATTCACAAAAAACATACATGAACATTCGCCTCCTCACTCTATTTTTACTTTTTTACATTCTGCAAATTGGTGCTTCGTGTACCAAAGACGCAACAACTCCAAAGGTTCTACTACCTTTCACCCTATCTAATTTACAAATCGATGGCATCGCACTTGGTAATAAAAGTGCCAATGCTTCTCTCACGCCACAAATCACTATTTCGTTTTCAGAGCCAATCGATAAAACATCGGTAGCAAACGGATTGCTATTAACTGGAAGTACCGGAAATATTCCACTCAATTTTTCATTCAGCAAAAAAGACAGCACAGTAACGATTAGTCCAACAAATGCATTGAATTATTGGAAACCCTATAATTTGATAATTAACACAGATTTGCTTTCTGCATCGAAAAAGAATCTAGAGTCATCGTTTGCCAGCAAGATCATCACACAAATAAATCCTGCCCCCAAGTTTCCAACCATCAGCGATGATGAGTTATTAACACTCACGCAAAAAAAGACATTTCAGTATTTCTATGATTTCGCGCATCCAGCCAGCGGCATGGCACGCGAACGAAATACTTCTGGCAATACAGTAACCACCGGTGGAACTGGATTTGGATTAATGGCACTGCTCGTAGGCATCGAGCGCAATTTTATTACGCGTCAACAAGGTGTGCAACAAGTGAATAAAGTCGTTACTTTCTTAGAAAAGGCAGATCGTTTTCATGGCGCATGGTCGCATTGGGTAGATGGCAATACTGGAAAGGTAATTCCATTCAGCACGAAAGATAATGGTGGGGATTTGGTAGAGACTTCCTTTTTAGTGCAGGGCTTACTCACGGTTCGACAATATTTACAACCAACAGATACTGTCGGGAATAACCTGATCAAACGGATCAACACCTTATGGGAAACCGTGGAGTGGGATTGGTATAGAAAAAATAACGAACAAGTTTTGTATTGGCATTGGTCGCCTAACTATAACTGGGATATGAACTTTGCCATGTATGGATATTTCGAACAGCAAATCACCTATGTTTTAGCCGCAGCATCTCCAACACATAGTATTCCCAAATCAGTTTATTCCAATGGCTATGGAAGGAACGGTGGTATCAAAACAGGTAACACCTATTATGGAATCAAACTCCCACTAGGCACACCCAGTCCGCTCTTCTGGGTGCAGTATTCTTATCTGGGTCTTGATCCACATTTCTCCGATGACTACGCAAATTATTGGGAGCAAAATGTAAATGCCTCGAAAATTAACTATGCTTACTGTGTGGCAAATCCTAAAAAGTATCCCAACTATGGCGAATCGTGCTGGGGGCTAACTTCGAGCGATAATCAAGTGGGATACAATGCGCATTCTCCGTCCAATGATTTAGGAGTAATAACACCAACAGCCGCATTGTCATCTTTCCCTTATACACCAACTGAATCCATGAAGGCATTGAAGTTTTTCTATTATACCATGGGTGACAAACTGTGGGGCACTTATGGATTTTACGATGCATTCAATATTTCAGAAGCGTGGACGGCCAATTCTTATCTCGCCATTGATCAAGGCCCCATTGTAGTGATGATTGAGAATCATCGCACCGGGATGCTTTGGAATTTATTCATGTCGGCACCAGAGATACAGTTGGTAAAAACGAAATTGAATTTTACTCCCTAGTGGTTTAAACAACTTAAGTAAGTCGTAATTTCTATAAAGGATCGTCAAATCAAATCTCATCTCTATGAATGTCAAACTATTCCCCCTTGTAATATTCATCGTCATAATAGGCTGCTCAAATCCAACCTCTAACAAATCAGATCGCATGACGGTGGTGGTGGATTCAATCCTCAATCAAATGACGTTGGAAGAAAAGATTGGCCAATTGAATTTGCCTTCGGCAGGTGAGTTTGTTACGGGTCAGGCGGAGAATTCGGATCTTGCAAAGAAAATTGAGAAGGGAATGATTGGTGGACTGTTTAATATCAAAACAGCGGCTCGCATTCGTGAAGTGCAAAAGTTAGCCATTGAAAAAAGTCGTACAAAGATTCCTTTGATCTTTGGAATGGATGTTATCCACGGTTATGAAAGTGTTTTCCCTATTCCATTGGGCTTGAGCTGTTCGTGGGACATGAAATTAATTGAGCGCAGCGCGCGCATTGCCGCCCAAGAAGCAAGTGCCGATGGCATTAATTGGACATTCTCGCCCATGGTTGATATCTCACGTGATGCACGTTGGGGAAGAATTTCTGAAGGAAGCGGTGAAGATCCTTATCTCGGCTCTCAAATTGCCCGGGCTATGGTACGCGGCTATCAGGGAAATGATTTGTCAGCGAACAATACCATTATGTCGTGTGTGAAACATTATGCGCTGTATGGTGCTGCTGAGGCAGGCCGCGATTACAATACAGTAGATATGAGTCACCACCGAATGTATAATGAGTACTTGCCTCCTTACAAGGCTGCTGTTGATGAAGGTGCGGGAAGCATCATGGCATCGTTTAACGAAGTAGATGGAATACCTGCAACGGCCAACAAATGGTTGCTGACCGATGTACTTCGAAAGGAATGGGGTTTCAAAGGTTTTGTGGTTTCTGATTATACCGGTCTCACAGAAATGATTGAACACGGATACGGAGATACCATTGCGGTTTCAGCGAAAGCATTGGAAGCCGGACTAGATATGGACATGGTGAGCGAAGGATTACTGAATACACTTGCCCGCTCTGTGAAAGATGGGAAAATTTCGGAGCAACAAATTAACAACGCTTGCCGCAGAATTTTAGAAGCAAAATACAAACTCGGTCTGTTTACAGATCCATACAAATATTGTAATGTAGAGCGTGCTAAGTCGGAAGTATTCAATGCAGCGAATCGAGCAGAAGCACGAAGCACCGCTACTCAAAGTTTTGTATTGCTCAAAAATCAAGGAGAAATATTGCCTTTGAAGAAAGCAGGAACCATTGCGTTGGTAGGCCCACTCGCAGATGCCAAAGAAAATATGACGGGTACTTGGAGTGTGGCGGCCCGTTTTGCGGAATCTATTTCTGTGAAGGCGGGCTTGGAAAAAGCATTGGAAGGGAAAGCAAAAGTGTTGTATGCGAAAGGATCTAACTTGGATGAAGATGAAGCGATTGAAGAGCGTGCCACCATGTTTGGAAAAACGTTGCATCGCGATAAGCGCTCTGCGGAAGAATTGCGAAATGAAGCAGTAGCGATTGCTAAAAGGGCGGATGTGATTGTGGTAGCGGGTGGCGAAGCAGCTGAAATGAGTGGTGAAGCTTCGAGCAGAACAAATATTCAAATTCCGGAAACACAACGCGATCTGATTAAAGCATTATTAAAAACCGGAAAGCCGGTGGTGCTAGTGTTATTTACCGGCAGACCGCTTGCCGTGAAATGGGAATCAGAAAATGTGCCCGCAATACTAAATGTGTGGTTCGGTGGCAGTGAAGCTGGCGATGCGATTGCTGATGTGGTATTTGGTGATGTGAACCCTTCAGGTAAATTGACGACCACCTTTCCTCAAAATGTGGGACAAGAGCCGATGTATTATGCGCAGAAAAATACGGGCCGACCATTAGGTGATGCCAAGTGGTTTCAAAAATTCAAATCCAACTATTTAGATGTTTCGAATGACCCGGTTTATCCATTTGGATTTGGATTAAGTTATACACAGTTTACGTATGGCGATCTTTCGCTTAGCAAAAATCAGATGAGTTCAAATGATTCAATCATCGCTTCCATTAATGTAACAAATATTGGCAAACGCGATGGTGCGGAAGTGGTGCAGTTTTATATTCGTGATTTAGTAGGATCAGTTACCCGCCCGATCAAAGAACTGAGAGGTTTTGAGAAAGTGATGATCAAAGCAGGAGAGACGAAGACTATTACTTTCAAAATTACGAATGAACAGCTTTCATTCTACCGCCAGGATTTGAGTTACGGCAGCGAGCCAGGTAAGTTTCAATTATTTGTTGGAGGTAACTCACGAGATGTGAAGCAAGTTGAGTTTACATTAAATTAACTCTTAGAATCTTAAACAATCCTAGTTTAAAATCCTTCAAGGTCTAGACCTTGAAGGATTAACAAGACTTTGAAGGATTAATTCTACTTTCTCTATTGTCAACCTAGTTTATGCTGAACTAATTCTTTACAACCTTAAATAGAAAAAATCCTTCATGGTCTTACGCTTAATCAAATAGACCTTGAAGGATTAATAAAACTTTGAAGGATTAATTCTACTTTCTCTATCGTCAACCCCAGTTTACGTTAGACTAATTCTTTACAACCTTAAATAAAAAAATCCTTCAAGATATTTATGCTTAGGCAAATAGACCTTGAAGGATTAATAAGATTTTGAAGGATTAATTCTAACTACATAATATAGTCCGTACTTAGAAATGCGGATTCCCGGTTACGTATAATCGTATTCAATATTTGCTTATTATCATCGGTAGCTTTGGTAGCTACAATGGTGCGTATCGAGAACACACGTAAAGCATCGGCAATGGAAAGCGTTCCTTCGGCTGAATCTTTTCTTCCGTTGAATGGAAACGTATCTGGTCCGCGTTGAGATTGGGCATTCAAATTGATACGTCCTACCTGATTCACAAAGGCATCCATCATTTTAGCTAGTTGCTTTGAATCTTTTCCAAACAAACTGACCTGTTGCCCGAAGTTAGAGTTCAGTACATATTGAATGGCTTCTTCATCGTCATCAAAAGGAACTATGGGCACTACCGGACCAAACTGCTCCTCATGGTAGATGCTCATTTTCTCATTGACCGGATAAAGTACTGCCGGATAAAAAAACGAATTTAAAATTTCCCCTCCATTTTCATTCATGATTTTAGCTCCGTGTTGTTTGGCGTTCTCAACCAAACCTTTGAGGTAATCTGTTTTTCCGGGTTCAGGTAGTGGAGTTAAACCTACTCCCGCATCCCACGGCATGCCTGGCTTTAATTTCTTTATTTCAGCTAAGAATTTTTGAGTGAATGCATCAACAATGGAGCGATGGACAAACAAAATTTTCAGAGCAGTGCAGCGCTGCCCATTAAATGATAATGATCCGGTTAAGCATTCGCTCACCGCATTGTCTAAATCAGCATCCGCTAAAACAATAGCCGGATTTTTTGCGTCCAATCCTAAAATCGATTTGAGGCGATGTGGCTTCGGATGCAGTTTCTTTAAATCATTCGCTCCTTTATTCGTGCCGATGAATGCAAACACATCAATCTTTCCTGTTTCCATCAATGCACCAACCGTGTCTCTTCCTTTTCCATAAATGATATTAATAACACCGGCAGGAAAACAATCGCGGAAAGCTTCGAGCAGTGGTTTTACTAATAAGACACCAAACTTAGCAGGTTTGAATACCACTGTGTTACCCATGATCAATGCTGGTATCAACGTAGTAAATGTTTCGTTTAGCGGATAGTTAAACGGACCCATACACAATGCCACGCCCAGCGGCACACGTCTGATCTGTCCGAGAAAACCTTGTTCTTCTACAAGTTTTGCGGCTCTGCGATCTTGTTCTTTCAAAGCTTTGATGGTGTCTACAATGTAATCGCAGGTGCGATCAAACTCTTTTTCTGAATCCTTCAGCGATTTTCCAATTTCCCACATGAGAAGCTTTACCACTTCTGCGCGTTTGGTGCGCATGGCAGCTAAAAATTTTTCAATGTGCTCGATGCGATCCGCTACGCTCATGGTTGGCCAAGCGCCATGACCCAAGTCGTACGCAGCCACAGCTGCATTTAATGCCTCTAGCGCTTCATACTTGGTGAGCAAAGGTGTAGATCCAATGATACGTTGTTTATACGTGTCACCTTCTTTTAAAAAAACAGGACTTGCAACTGCATTCATGGTGCCAGTCCATTGACGCAGCGTGCCGTTGATGAGATATTCGCGTTGTTCAATCGTGCCACTCAATTGAAATTGTTCAGGAATGGCAGATTCACTTGGGAAAATAGAAGAAAGTAACTGACTCATGTATTGAAAGGTTTGACTTACTGAGATGTGAAATTAACGATCTCTGAGCAATTCACCCACAAATAATAATTCCCGAAGAAGTGCCGATACGATTGGCACCCGCCTGAATCATTTCAATCGCTTGCGCTTTGGTTTTAATTCCACCCGAAGCTTTTACGCCAACGGAAGATGGAACAGCGTTACGCATTAACTGCACATGTTCGACTTTTGCACTAGAAGGAGCAAAGCCGGTGGATGTTTTTACGAAATCGGCACCGGCATCCACACACAACTTGCAGGCTTCTACTATTTCTTCATTGCTGAGATAAGCTGTTTCAATAATTACTTTCAATGCCTTTTGATGATCGTGGGTAAGCTTACTGCATTTCGCGATTTCAATTTTAGTCCAAGGCATATTGCTTTTGAAGGTGGAGATATTCCACACCACATCTATTTCATCTGCACCATCAGCGATAGCTTGTTTGATTTCTGCCAACTTCGTTTCCGTTTGTGAGTAGCCTAGAGGAAATCCGGCTACGGTTACCAGAATAATTTCGCTGGTTCCAATTTCACGTTTAGCGCGCTTCACCCAAAACGGAGGAACGCAAATGCCGAGAAATGAATATTGCTTTGCTTCCGCCACTAATCGGTCAATATCATTGCCGGTGAGTGTAGGGCTTAGATTGGTATGTTCAATATAAGTGGATAAGTTTTCCAAGAGATTAAGTTTTTTTTCTTTTAAATTTTCTCTTTGGACTTCGTTTGTTATGAAAAATGGATGTGATAATTACTTCGCGATTTTTTGAATTGAATTCAAATGTGAAAATTGATCAAAGATTTTTTTAAGTTGAGGTTATTTGATTTATCGCTTCTTCCAATGAATAAACTTTCGCCTTACCAGAAAGATAGTTTTCTCTTCTTCGATTCAACTCTGATAAAAACTTTGGGTCATTCCAATAGTCATGGACTTCTTCAAGTTCATCTTCTACCATTGCATAAATGGCCTTCACTTTTTTGGTTTGAGCCGTTTCGATATAGTGATGAAGTCTTTCGCGGATATCAATAGTTTTCATAGATAACAAAGATAAGCCTGTAAGACTTAAAAATACAAATCGCACAATTCAATGCCTGATTCCGCATTCCTTGCAGTACTTCATTGCATAGGGCTTGTTGCGTTTAGGTTTTTTCTTATGTCCGAAGTAAGCAAAGTTGGAATACTGTGGTTTGGAAAGTTTTTTCAACAACCTTTGTTTTTCTTTTGCAGCTTCTTCCACTCGTTTGTAGAACTCATAGCGAGCGGTGTTTTCTACTTTTGGCTTTTTGAAAAGCAGGCGTTGTCTGCGCTTTTCTTTGCGTGAGAGATGTACGCGATGTGTTTTTTCTTCTACAGCTGAGGGTGCTGGCGAACGATCGCCTCGGGTATTATCTTGACCAATCGCACACAATGGCAACGCCAGCGCCGCGAAGGCATAAAAAAACCTCCACTTATTTTGCATAGTGGAGGTATAACGGAGGCTTTATTAATTTATTTCACCAGTCCATTAGCTGGTTTTGAATTGCTGTAGTGTTTGCTGCCTACGGAATGTCCAGGGGGCAACTGGTTCGGTTTCTTTCCACAACCCTTTGCCATCTTGTTTTGCTTTTTCTTTCAAGGCATCGAGTGCCTCAATAGGATTGCGCTCCGCTGTCCAGGCGAGTCCTTCTTCTAACAACTTAATGCGAGGGTCTTCACCATCCACTTCAAAAGTTCCTAAGCGTGTGCCCCATCGGTCTTTTCCTTGAATCTCTACGGAGATGGTTTTTTCAAGAATCATTTTTTCTAAAAAGTCTTTCGCTTTTTCGCCATACTCTTGTGTCAACTCGGGCGAGTCGATTCCGAAGAACATGATTTTATAGGATTCTTTTTCGGTCGTTAGAATTTCAAACGTATTTCCGTCAATTACTGAGATCACTTTTCCGGAGATCACTTCATTTGCCCACAACATGGAAGGCAGCAAGAAGAAAAAGAACAACGCAGGTCTGTACATCTTAATGGGGATTTAAGGTTCAACTTCACACATCAGTTGTTGATGCTGCAAAATTCTACACTGTAACCCGCAATTCACCGGCCAAAACTACCGTTTGCGTACGGATGTAAGATTGATGGCTAATCAACCGTATTTTGTGAAGCACAGATGCTGTTTAGGTAGCCCAGACTTCAACAATTAGTTGAAGTGATTTAAAGACTTTTATGTAGTTAGTCTCTATTTGGAACAGATTTTCCCGAATTGATTATTTGCAGTATTGATCGATACTGAATTTGGCCTTTGCATCTCCCAACTCTACCGCTTTCTTCCAATCAGCACAAGCTTCGTTTTTATTGCCTAATTGATAATGAAAATTTCCACGTTGTTTTACATACGAAACTTCTTTGGGGTTAATCAGAATCGCTTCATCTAAGTCTGCAATGCCTGCGCCAATATCTCCCAATTCGGCTTTGCAATTGGCTCGACCATAATACGCAGCCTCATCTTTGGGATTTAGCTTAATCGCTTTGTCGTAGTCCGACTTTGCCGATTCAAATTCTCCGTTTTCTTCTTTGATCAAACCGCTATTGTAAAACAAATCGGAATTAGTAGGTTCCAGTGCCAATGCCTTGGCGATGTTGTAAAGGGCACCTTTGCGATTGCCGAGGCCGAGGTATCCACGGGCTCTTTCTTTATACAACTCCACTGTATTTTCACCTGCTTTTAATGCTTCATCAAAATCTTTGATGGCTGCCTGAAAATCTTGTTGTTCCAATAATGATTTGCCACGCTTGAATAAATTGGATTTATCACGAAGCCCACCTTGAATGGCTTTATCAAAATACTCTTGTGCAAATGGATAGTTTTTTAGTTCGTAGTAGGTTTCTCCCAACTTTTGATAAAGCGAAGTTTCCGGCTTTTCTGTCAACTTTTCAACTTGGCGCAAGTCGCGAGCAGCTTCTTCAAATTTCTTAATTTTCCAAAAGGCATCGGCTCTGTTTTCATACGCCCGAGTGTAATCGGATTTTTTGGCGATAGCCACACCAAAGTCTGTGATGGCATCGTCATACTTTTCTAAGTTGTAAAATGCTTTTCCTCTGTTGTTATACAAAGTCACATCAGTGACACCACCACTCATGGCCTGCGTATAGTCTTGCACCGCACTTTGGTAATTCTTATTCATGAATCTTGCATCACCCCGGTGGAAGTAAGCGGTGAACAGCTTGTTATTTTTTTCAAGCGCTAAATCAAAATCGCTGATGGCTCCTTCCACATCTTTATTTGAGAGCCGGCAGAATCCACGCATATCGTATGCAGCTGGATCACTGCTACCAGCAGCTAGTGCTTTTTCTAAATCAGGCAAGGCGAGCTTTAATTCTTGCGTTTGAAAGTAACAACTGCCTCTTTTTAAATAAACATCAGCGGTGGTTTCGCCCAACTCGATGGCTTTACTTAAATCCGTAACCGCTTTGGGGTATTCTTTTATTTCAAAATAGGAATAACCTCTGGTCAGGTAGGCCAACTTTTCTTTTGTTCCACCTTCAATCGCTTTCGTCAGATCCTCCACAGCACCTTTAAAATCTTTCAGATTGTACTTTGCATTGCCACTCAACGCAAAGTCTTCAGTCGTTCCCTGGTTGTTGGCTGTCAGCATGGCTTCATCCACAATCACTTTCGACCATTCTTTCAATTGCGTATTGGCGCTGGCACGATTGCGTAATGCTTGTGTATAATTTGGTTTCAGTTGAAGTGCTTTATCAAAATCAACAACGGCTTCTTTGGACAGATTAGAATTGAGTTTTGCTTTACCTCGATTATTAAAAATGATCTCATCATTCGCGCCAAGCGAGATCGCTTTATCATACGCTTCAATCGCTCCGACAAAATTGTTTTCCTTAAATCGTCCGTTGCCCACCTGAAACAAAACTTCTTTGCTCTTGCTACCTGCCACAACCGCTTTTTCAAGATACGTAAGGCCTTCTTTTGTCTTTTGGTTTTGCATGTAAGCAATTCCCAAAAACTCAAGTGTTTGTAAATCCACCGATTCTTGCTTTGCTACTTTTTCTAAGTCCGTGATGGCGCCTCCATAGTCTTGTGTTTGATACAGCGCCTTCCCTCTTTTTTCATACAATGGAATTTCTTTTTCTCCTGCAGCCTCGGCAGCCTTCAGAGCTTCAATGGCTGTTTTGTATTCAGCTGCATCGTAGCGCAACAATCCTACATAATAATTTACTTTGCCATCTTTCGTTCCGGCTTTGAATGCATTTTCTAAAAAAGATTTGGCAGCTCCTTTTTCATTCAATTCGTATTTTGAAATTCCCAGCATTTTAGAGATTTCTGCCGACTCGCCTTCTGTGGCGCGTACTTTATCTAAATCTTCGGCAGCACCTTTGTAATTTGCCAGCGTGAAATATAATGTTCCTCGATTGAGATAAGCTTTAGTGTAATCTTTTTTGAGAGCAATAGCCTTATCAAAATCGGTAGCTGCACCTTGCAAATCACCTAACGTCATTTTGGCTTTCCCGCGATTATTGAATACAATTGGATCAGTGGAGGAAAGAGCAACTGCCTTGTCATAGTTCTGCAGGGCTGCAGCAAAATCATTTTTAATAAATTTAAGGTCTCCTACATTTTTAAAAGCTTCATACTCATTTGCGCCAAGCGATATGGCTTTCTCTAAATCTTTTAATGCCGTTTCGTTTTCTTTCAGATTGAATGCGGCATTTCCTTTGAAGAAGTAGATTTCTTTTGAGGATGCACCCAATGTTATGGCTCTGCTAAACGATTCACCGGCTGCTTTATAATCTTTTGTAAAGTAATGTGCATTCCCAAGCTGCTCGAAAACTTCTTTGTCTGACGCACCCAGTGAAACGGCTGCCGCCAATGCATTTGCTGTACCTGCATAGTCTTTTAATTTCGCTTGGCTTAGTCCCAGCATCCGAAACACCTCTTTGTCTTTTATGCCTTTGCTTACTACTTTATTGAGAGCATCGGCCGCGCCTTTGTAATCAGCCAGGTTGTACTTAGCGGTTCCTATATTTTGAAAAAGTTCTTCATCGCTTCTACCAGAAGAAATTATTTTTTCATAATCGGCCACAGCTCCGGCCCAATCTTTTAACTGAAAACGTGCAGCGGCTCGGTTCTCGAGTGCTTTGTCGTAATCTGGTTTTAATTTCAGAGCTTCATCAAAATCGGCAGCGGCTCCAGCTATATCTTTTAAATTACTTTTAGCTTTCCCACGATTATTATAGAGCACGTGGTCTTTTTTACCCGTTGCGAGCGCTTTATCGTAATTGGTGATGGCGTCTTTATAGTTCTCTAATCGAAACTTTGCATTTCCAAGGTTGACAAATGTTTCGAAGTTTTTGACACCCATTTGAACTGCCTTTTCCAGGTCGCCTATGCATCCCTGAAAATCTTCGAGTTTGTACTTCGCGTTGCCACGGAATTGGAATAGTTCAGCTGAATTGATTCTTCCCTTTACGGCTTCATCTAAATCGAGTCGTGCTTTCTCAAATTCATTCGACTGAAAGTAGGCAATGCCTCGTTTTACATATACTTCTTTGTTCGAAAAGCCGCTTGTGATTAGTTGTGTGAATTGAGCGATTGACTCTGGATAGTTTCCTTGCTTTAATTTTTCTGATGCGGATTGATAAACGACTTGTTGAAGCGAATCGTTTTTTTGTGCAGCAGCAAAAAATGAAACAAACAGGAAAAGAAGGATGAGGTGACGCATGGGGAAAAATTTGACTACAAAAATAGGAAATTACAAGCGCTGAAATCTCGCAAAAATGAGATTTACCCTACACCTCCTTCTGAATGGGCGTGCCAAAATGCGGATTAACGATAATACCAAATGGATTTCCCCAGGGGTCTTTTACCATAGCAACCCTAATATCACCGCCTACGTCCTGTGGTGATTCAAGTGTGCTGGCCCGAATTGCTGCAATTGCTGATAGCGACTTCTATATTTTTTTACTCCCAATAGGTGCTGATCGCGTCACTTTTTTGACCTGCATGTTCATCGGAGAATAAGCCCAATTCGAACCCCTACATGGAAAAACCTACAAAAAGGAGCTGATCGATATCGGGTTTTATGCCCAATTTGCTGGAATACCTTCTTTCGCTTCAGAAAGATTGGATACTTTATAGGTTGTTGTTCTTAAACCAAGAAGATTCATCAAAAAGTTATCCGATTAACCAGATATAGAGATAATAGAAGATGAACGCCATGAGCGCGGATAGGATGATATATCCGAAAATACGACCTCTTTTGTAATAGCCCTTTACGTTCATGATGTGATAAAATCTAAAGAATAAACTAAAACAATGCTCCCTAAAAAAATAGATTGAGTATTTATCTCAATTCTGGTTCTGGTGATGAGGAGCCCTAAAAATGATAACACGCTGACTCAAAATTGAATACCTCTAATATACCGGAATTCGCGTCAAATTGCTAATTATAGAGGCGAATTGCCAAATCGAAGAGTTGAATAATCATTTTACTCTTTAAACAACAAAACGCCTAAGAAGGTTAGTAAATCAGGCCTCAAAATGGTCAATAATGTGTTGGCTGATGATTTTGTAAATCTCCGCTACATTAGGGTCTTCTTTTAGAAAATCCAGATGCTGATCAAGGGTTTCCAAATCGCCTCGTCTTGCTGGCCCAGTTTGGGCGGATTCGGGACCTATCGCCAAGCTTTTTTGAATGGATTCTGTAATTAAGGGTTTTAACCAATCATATTCCAGACTGTACCCTTTCATAATGCCTTTTGAAATGGTGAGCATGTGATTGGTAAAGTTGGATGCAAAAACTGCCGCTACATGCATGGCTTTGCGCTCAGCCGAAGTAATTTTTCGTACCTGTGGACTGATCGCATTTGCCAGCAATCGAAGAATTTCATCCGTTTCTTCGTTCAGACTTTCTATAAATACTGGGATGCTTTTGAAGTCAACTTTCTTTTGTTTGCTAAATGTTTGGAGCGGGTACAGCACGCCTATCAAGGGTGTGGCTGCATATTGTAAATCATTCAACGGCCGACTTCCGGAAGTATGAATTAAAACTGCTTCATCCGGTAGAATGATTTCACGTGCAATGGTTTCGATCGCGTCATCACTCGCAGCAATGATAAAAATCGATGAAGCGCTGGTAGAAAAATCCAGTGTTGCTTTTATTTCCGCCTGATACAATTTACTTGTTAATTGTTCCGCATGATGTGGACTGCGACTGTAGACCTCGCGCACGATGAAGCCTGCATTATCCAATGCCGGTGCCAAATGCCAGGCTAAATTGCCCGAGCCAATAAATGAAATCGATTGCTCTTTACTCATGATGAAATAAAAGTAATTAAATATGATGAAAGTCAGGAGATACCAATTACTTGACGTCTATCTTTCGCTCACAAAAAAAGGAAATGTTGTTAACATCAATGCATTTCCAATGTTGAATGTCTAGACTAAAGATGAATTTTAAAAGCAAGAGAATATGAGCCCATTTATTTCCCCGGAAGAAGCCGTTCGATTGATTCAATCAGGTGATCGTGTATTTGTCCATGGCAGTGCAGCCACACCTAAAATGTTATTAGATGCATTGGCCAAGCGAGCAGATGAACTACGTGGTGTAGAGTTGGTAGCCATTAGCGTGTTGGGCGACCTGGAAATTACGAATGGCCGTTACCGCGATAGCTTTTATTTCAATTCCCTTTTTGTGTCAGCACCCATCCGCGAAGCCATACACGATGGACGTGGTGACTACATTCCGATTTTTCTCAGTGAAATATCACGGTTATTTGAAAAAAAGATTTTGCCGTTGGATGTGTCATTACTCCATGTATCACCTCCGGATAAACATGGATTTTGCTCGCTGGGCACTTCAGTAGATGTGGTGCGCTCTGCAGCAAAATATTCAAAGAAGCTCATAGCTCAAATTAACCCCAACATGCCGCGCACACATGGCGATGGATTTATTCATGTGAGCCGTTTTGATGCCATGGTAGAATGTACCGATCAATTACCGCAAGTTTCGTATACCAGTCAATTGACGGCTGAAGATATAACCATTGGCAAACATGTGGCCTCTTTGGTGGAAGATCGCTCCACGCTTCAAATGGGTATTGGTTCTATTCCCGATGCGGCTTTGTTAGCGATGGGGCACTGCAAAGATTTAGGCATTCACACCGAAATGTTTTCGGATGGCGTGATGGAGTTGATTAAACAAGGTGTGATTACGAACGCCTATAAAAAGAAACATCCCGGCAAGGTGGTTTCCGGCTTTACGATTGGCTCGAAGAAGTTATACGATTTCTTAGATGACAATCCACAGTTTGCATTTTTGGAAGCAAGTTATGTCAATGATACGCGTGTCATTCGGGCAAACCCCAAAGTGGTTGCTATCAATAGTGCGATTGAAGTAGATATTACCGGACAAGTATGTGCTGACTCGATTGGTACGTATCAATATTCTGGTGTGGGTGGACAGATGGATTTTATCCGCGGAGCGGCTTTGTCTGATGGAGGTAAACCGATTATTGCGTTGATTTCGGCTACAAAGAAAGGAGTTTCTAAAATTGTGCCCGAAGTAAAATCGGGAGCGGGCATTGTAACCACACGCGCACATATGCACTACTTGGTGACGGAGTTTGGAACAGCCTACCTCTACGGAAAAAACCTACGCCAGCGTGCGTATGAAATTTTGAAAGTAGCGCATCCGGATCATCAGGATAATCTGGAGAAGGAAATCATCAAGCGATTTGGCAGCAGAATACATCCGGTAGCTTAAACCCAAATTGTTCAAGGAAACAAATTGAATCAACCAAATGACGAATCCTTCGGATTGTCAGGGTCAAACCGCTACTCGGCAAATTTCAGCCAGCTTGCTGACTACATGATCAATTTCTTGTATCGTGTTGTATTTGCTGAAGGAAAAGCGAACGGCACCTCTTTTTGAATTGGGATACAAAGCGCCAAGCACATGCGATCCGGTGGATGCACCACTTGAGCAAGCGCTTCCGCCAGAAGCGGAAATTCCCTGCAGATCTAAATTGAAAAGCAGCATATCGTTTTCTTCCGATTCCGGAAGGCTAACGTTGAGAACGGTGTACAAGCTTTTTTGAAGATTAGAAGAGTCACCATTAAAACTCACATCAGGTATGGCTTCTGTCAGTTTAGCTGCCATGTGTGCTTTTATTTTTTTGATGTGGCTTTCGTGCTCATCCATTTCACGGTAGCAGATTTCCAATGCTTTCGCGAGGCCGATAATGCCATACACATTTTCAGTGCCACCGCGCATGTTGCGCTCTTGCGCGCCACCGTGAATGAGCGAATGAATTTTTTTGTCTTTGTTGATGTACATGAATCCTACGCCCTTGGGGCCATGAAACTTGTGAGCAGCTGCCGTGAGGCCATGCACTTTTAGTTTTTTCAAATCATGGCGATAATGCCCCATGGTTTGAACTGTGTCGGATTGGAAGTAGGCCTGATACTGCTGACAAAGTTCGCCCACACGCTCCATATCAAGCAAATTGCCGATTTCGTTGTTGGCATGCATCAACGAAACCAATGCTTGCGGATATGCCTTGAGCAATTCTTCTAAATGAATGTAGTCTACATGCCCTTTTTCATCAAGGCGCACATGATGCAGTTTTATTTTTCCTTCACGCTCCAGCGTTTCTAGTGTGTGGGTGACTGCGTGGTGTTCGATGGGAGAGGAGATGGCATGTTTTAATTGATAGGTGTCGATGCTGCAACGCAGCAATGTATTATCGGCTTCGGTGCCACCGGACGTGAAGATGATTTCTCCAGGCGTACAATTCAAGAGTTCCGCTACTTTTTTTCGTGCTGACTCGATGGCTGCCCGCACTTTGCGCCCGTGTGCATGGGTAGATGAAGGATTGCCAAAGTCTTCGAGCATGAATGGTTTCATCGCCTCAAATACTTCAGAGTCGAGGGGCGTGGTGGCTGCGTTGTCTAGGTAAACTCTCATTTTGTTTCAAAATATATGTGCCTAATCTCATTCAATCTTTTCGATTCCTTTTGGGTCTTTACTCGTATGCATGAACCGAATGATTGTCACCTCATTCTCCGATACTTTGTATATGATCTTATAGTGCCATTGAACCACTGACCGATAGTTCCCTTTCTTCTCTGACAGAAAATGCTCTTTTGAGAACCTTTCTGGCAAATTTTTTAGGCTCTTTGCTACTTCTATTAATTTTTTTTGAACTTTTATGGCTGCGGAAGGAGAGTCTGTTTTGATGTATTCAAAAATCTCACGAAGAGATTCCTTTGCAATCGGTGGGATAATTACCCGATAATATTTTTTCATCTCCAGCTTTCTGCCTCTTTCTCCAGTTCTTCAATAGTTTGGTACTTCCCCATGGCAACCTCATCCTCTGCCTGCTCTATCATTTTAATAAAATCTTTTTGAGTTATGGCTTTACCATTGGCTTCATAGCCTACCACAGGATTGCTTACACCGCGCAATAAATCTCGTACTTGGTCAATGATAGTAGTATCATCTACATGAAGTAACTGTTCTATCAGAATAAGTTTTTGTGTTTGAATGTCCATCTTCAAATAAATTTAGTAATCAAATCGTAGAAATCCAATCTGGTTTCCATCATCCGGCAATCACTTGTTTGATATCTTCGATAATCCGTTTTGCCAAAGCATCTGCTTTCTTTTCGTTTTGTGATTCGGCATAGATCCGGATAATAGGTTCGGTGTTTGACTTGCGTAGGTGTACCCACTCTTTTTCTGTTTCGAAGTCAATTTTCACGCCATCGGCAGTGTTGATTTTTTCAGATGCGTATTTGGCTTTTACTTTTTCCAGCACTTCATCTACGTTGATTTGTGGCGTCAACTCAATTTTGTTTTTCGAAATGAAATAGCTCGGGTATGTTTTGCGCAACTCCGAAACTTTGAGTTTCGATTTGGCCAAATGCGTTAAGAACAACGCAATGCCCATTAGCGCATCGCGGCCATAGTGAAGCTCCGGAAAAATAACACCACCATTGCCTTCGCCTCCGATTACGGCTTTCGTTTGTTTCATGGCGGTAACCACATTTACTTCGCCAACTGAAGCAGCCGTGTAAATGCCTTTGGCGTTTTCAGTTACATCGCGCAAGGCGCGTGTGGATGAAAGGTTCGACACCGTGTTGCCTTTGCGCTTGCTGAGCACATAGTCCGCAACTGCTACCAGCGTGTATTCTTCGCCAAAAGGTTTTCCGTCTTCTTGAATCAACGCCAACCGATCTACATCCGGGTCGACCACAATGCCTAAGTGGCACTTTTCATTTTTTACGGTCTTGCAAATGGCTTTGATATTTTCGGGAAGCGGCTCCGGATTGTGCGGAAACTTGCCGGTTGGTTCGCAGTAGAGTTTTATAATCTTTTTTACGCCCAGTGCTTTCAATAGTTCTGGAACAGAAATGCCTCCCGTAGAATTAACGGCATCAATAGCTATTTTAAAGTTGGCTTTTTGAATGGCTTTTACATCGACTAATTTATTTTTTAGAATTAATTCGATGTGCTTTTTTATATATGTCGTTTTCTTTTCGTAGCGACCTAATTTTTCTACGGGCGCGAATTCAAAATTTTCGGTTTGTGCAATTTGTAAGACCAGCGCGCCATCTTCAGCCGAAATAAACTCACCTTTTTCGTTGAGCAGCTTGAGCGCATTCCACTGAATGGGATTGTGGCTGGCAGTGAGGATAATACCTCCGCCCGCTTTTTCCAGCGGCACGGCAATTTCTACAGTAGGTGTTGTGGACAGTCCCAGGTCGATCACGTCTAAACCCAACCCTTGCAGCGTAGAGCAAACCAGCGTGCTCACCATTTCACCGGATATGCGCGCATCGCGACCAATCACTATTTTTTTGCCTTGCCGGGATTTTACCCACGAGCCGAATGCAGCCGCAAATTTTACACAATCAACAGGGGTAAGGGCATCGCCTGGTTTTCCACCGATGGTTCCACGAATGCCGGAGATAGATTTAATGAGGGTCATTTTTCAAATTAAGATGCGAATTTATGCAAAATTAATTTTGCGTTTTGGGTATATAATTATTTACCTTAAATGGTAAAGATTAACCAGATAGGACTTAGAAAATGATGGTATGGTAAAATCAATTTTGAAGAAGAAAGTATCTGCCAAAGTAGAGAAAACGAAGACTGGATTTTCAGCGTATGCGGTGTACTATCCTGTTTTTACGACTGGTAAAACATATTCGGAGCTTTCTAAAAATATCGTAGAAGCTTTGAACTTGCATTTTGAGGATGACGGAATAAGTCTGGAGCAAAAAGATATCAAACTCGAAGTTGAGTTGAAGCAGTTTTTTCAATTTTACCGGGTAATCAATGCTAAGTTTTTGGCTGATCGGATTGCCATGAACCCAACGTTGTTGTCGCACTATGTTCAGGGCAGAAAGAAACCATCTCTAGTGCAAACGGAAAAGATTTTAAAGGGAATACATGAAATAGGTAAGGAGTTATCTGAACTAAATCTTACTTCTTAATAGCTGGCAATTCGGCTGCTTTTTCAGGATCGCCACAGGCTTCTCCAGCACCTACCACTTTGCCGCAATAGCCACAGGTAATTCCTTCTTTGGCCAGAAAGGGGCTTTGGGTGGCGCAGGTGCCTCTGAACTCGCCATTTTTAATAAACAACAAACGCACCGACATTAAAATGAAGAAGAGTGCGAAAATGCCAAGGGTAAGAAGAAAAACTGCCATGTCGATAGTTGTTTACGGTATGTGAATGACGAATTTTACAGCGTGTGCAAAGATAACCAAAGATTGATTGATTTAGTTTGCGAGGTGACTGGGAGTTTGGCACGCAGGTAGTAAAGTGGCACGCACTGCGGCCGGGATGGAAGCGGCACCCCGCAGTGGCGCTGGCATGTGAGTTGGCACGAGGAGTATAGCGAACAGCCCGAAAGCCGCCCTCCTCCGATAAATCTTCGGAGGGCGAGCCCTTCTTTGATAAATCTTCGGAGGGCGAGCCCTTCTTTGATAAATCTTCGGGGGACGAGCCCTTCTTCGATAGATCTTTGGGGGACGAGCCCTTCTTCGATAAATTTTCGGAGAGCGAGCCCTCCTCCGATAAATCTTCGGAGGGCGAGCCGCCAAAGAAAAATAAAGAGACCATCTTGTAATAAAAACCAAACGATTGATTGAATGAAGAAGCCTTACTCTACTCCGGATTTGCAGCGCGAGGAAAAACTAAAAGCATTTGACCGACTGCTGACGGTGATGAACGAATTGCGTGAAAATTGTCCGTGGGATAAAAAGCAAACGCTCGAAACGCTGCGCCACCTGACGATTGAGGAAACGTATGAACTATCAGACGCGATTTTGGAAGGCAACTTGCAGGAGGTAAAAAAGGAGTTGGGTGATTTGATGCTGCACCTCACGTTTTATGCGCGCATCGGCTCGGAGTTAAAGGCATTTGATATGACGGACGTGCTCAATGGCATTTGCGATAAACTGATTGAGCGACATCCGCATGTGTATGGCGATGTATCGGCCGAGGATGAAAAAACGGTGAAGGAGAATTGGGAGAAAATCAAATTGCGCACGGGGAACAAGTCGGTGTTGGAGGGTGTACCTAAATCGTTGCCGGCATTGGTGAAGGCGATTCGCATACAAGATAAGGCGCGAGGCGTGGGTTTTGACTGGGAGCGCAAGGAGCAGGTGTGGGAAAAGGTGGAGGAGGAGATGGGCGAATTTAAAAATGAGTTTAATGCGGCCACCGGCCAGCCCATTGACCACCAAAAGGCGATGGCTGAGTTTGGCGACTTGTTGTTTTCGCTGGTGAACTATGCCCGCTTTATCAATATTGACCCGGAGGAGGCGCTGGAGCGCACGAACAAAAAATTTATTAAGCGTTTTCAGTTTTTAGAAACCGAATCGGCCAAAGACGGCAAGAAGATGGGCGAAATGACTCTGGCGGAGATGGATGTGTATTGGAATAGGGCTAAGGAGGTTTGATTTTTTATACCCGATCGGGTGTAATTATGGTTTAAGTTATCTTTTTATACCATATCGGGTATAATTGATACTAATTTTTTTTATATTGCACCCGAAAGGGTATAAAAATGGAATCACCATTAGCAAGTTTTGTAAAGAACAAACGAAAATTATTGAATTTGACTCAGCCCGATTTGGCTAATAAAGCAGGTGTGGGTCTCCGATTTATCCGCGAATTGGAACAAGGTAAGACTACCCTAAGACTCGATAAAGTGAATCAGGTTTTACAGTTGTTTGGTCATCAGATTGCACCAGTGCTGGACAAGAAAAATAATGCTGATGTATGAGAGCCGGTAAAGTCTATTTTGCAGATCGACTGGCTGGAAGATTGGTTGAAAATGAAGACGGATTCTTTTTTACCTACGTACCCGATTATTTAAGTAGCACTCGCCCGATTCCTGTAAGCCTTACTTTACCACTTTCAGACAAGCCTTATAAAAGTCAAGTATTGTTTCCTTTTTTTGACGGGTTGATACCAGAAGGTTGGCTATTGGAAATAGCTGAGAAAAACTGGAAGTTGGATGAACGCGATCGAATGGGTTTGTTATTGGCCTGCTGCAGGGATTGTATTGGTGCAGTGAGCGTATTGGAAGAAGAACAAACAATAGAGGTATGATAAAGCGATGCCTATATTGTTATGAGGAATTGCTTGACCCGGAGGTTGATTTTCACCCTTCTTGTAGTCAAAATTTTTTTAGGAAGAAGAGCCCGCCTGTGTTTGTATACACCGAACAGCAGTTGATTGAATTAGCGAAGCAAACGATTAACAGCCGAATTGCTGTGACGGGTGTTCAGCCAAAACTCTCATTGTCACTGAAGCAGTTACTTGAAAAAAATGCTCCCGCAAAGTTTACCATTGTTGGGTTATGGGGCGATTACATTCTAAAGTTGCCTTCTGCCACCTATGCAGAGTTACCCGAATTGGAAGATGTAACAATGCATATGGCTGAGTTGGCAAAAATAAGTACGGTGCCTCATACTTTGTTTCGGTTACAGTCGGGTCAATTAGCTTATGTTACTAAACGGATTGACCGATCTCAAGAATGTAAACTGCATATGGAAGATATGTGCCAATTATCAGATCGTCTGACAGAGCACAAGTATCGTGGTTCATATGAACAAATAGGGAAACTTATTGTGAAGTATTCAGTGCATCCAGGCTTGGATGTTGTAAACTTTTTTGAGCAAGTCGTATTCTCTTTTTTAACAGGAAATGCAGATATGCATCTAAAGAATTTTTCTTTGCTTTTAACTTCAGAGGGCTATCATCTTTGTCCCGCTTACGATTTAGTGCCTACGGCTCTTGTTGTAAAAGGAGACATGGAAGAGCTGGCGCTTACATTAAATGGAAAAAAAAGAAAGTTTAAGCGAGATGATTTTTTGACTGCTATGGGGCAATTTAAGTTGGACGATAAAGTGATCAATAACATTTTCAAAAAGATGCAAACTGCTTGGCCAAGTTGGGTAAGTTGCATTAACAATAGTTTTTTGAGCGATGAAATGAAAAGTGATTATCATCAGTTGATAGAAGCACGCATGCAGCAAATAGGCTTGACCAATCAATAGACATGGGCAGAATTTTAGCAATTGATTATGGCACGAAGCGCACGGGATTGGCGGTAACCGATCCGATGCGCATTATCGCCACCGCATTGGATACGGTGGAGTCAGTGAAACTAATCGATTATCTGAAAGCGTATTTTGCGCGAGAAGTGGTGGATGAGGTGGTGATTGGCATGCCGAAGCAACTCAATAATCAGGATTCGGAAATTGCACCGCTCGTGCGAAAATTTGTTGAACAGTTTCAAAAGACTTTTCCGGACAAGCCGATTGCGCTAGCCGATGAGCGATTCACCAGCGCACAGGCACATCGAACCATGCTGACCGGTGGCATGAGCAAGAAAGACCGGCAGGTGAAAGGAAACGTGGATAAGATCAGCGCTACGTTGATCTTACAGAATTACATGCAGTCCAAAGGTTTTTGAACTGAACCGCCTAATGAGATCGGTTAAATGAGCCTTAGCAGTGAACTATTAATAGCCACGGGCTTCAGCCCGTGGATAAATGGCGAAAATTTAAATCGTGCCACGCAAAAAATTATGTTATAGTGGTAAGCTAACATGGCACGAAATGCAGTGGTATTTTTAAAAGGGATATCCCTTTGCCTATGGGCGTATGAGCCAAAACCCTACCTTTGCATTTTATCTTTTTAGATTATGGTGTATCCAATTGTAATGTATGGCGATGCCGTGCTGCGGAAAAAGGCACGCGAGATTGAGGAGGGAGAAATAGACATGGAGGTGTTTGCCAACGACATGTTTGAAACGATGGCCGCAGCGCATGGCATTGGTTTGGCTGCACCGCAAATTGGTAAGAGCATTCGGGTGTTTGTAGTGGATGGCACGGTGTTGGAAGATCAGCCGGAGTTGAGTGACTTCGGAAAAGTATTTATCAACCCTACCATGTTGAAAGAAGAAGGAGATGAATGGCCCTTTGAAGAAGGTTGCCTCAGCATTCCCCACATTCGGGCTAA
>JAJTHV010000177.1 GCA_021300095.1 Flammeovirgaceae bacterium
AAAGCCGCAGGCAATGCGCGAGGCTCCGGGTTTAATCCAATAATAATATCCACCACGCAATCCGGGCTTGAGTCGTTTTAAATATCCTGCGAAGCGTGGATTGTAAGGAGTTTTGTCTTTCGAAAACCGCACATCATTATAAATCCGATACAAACTTCTCTTTCCCGAGGGCGTTTCGAGTTGGTCGTGTTTATTCATCTCCGCAATCAGCGCATCAGCAAATGAAATCAAATTTTGTTGTGCTTGTAGGTAATCTTCTTTGTGTTTCTCAAACCAATCGCGGTTATTATTTTTTGCGAGCTTCTTTAAAAAGCCCATGGTATCGGTTTGAATAATAGAGGATTGCCTTATTGACATGGTCCATTTGTAAAGAGGTGAAAGTACATCAACGCAAAGTGAAATAAAAATAACTCTTCATAAAAGAGAAGTATTGCATTACTCATTCTAAAAAAGTTCCCACATCTCACATTTTATTTTCTATGTAAGCTTCACAAAAATTTAACAAGTCAAAATGAACTGCCATTACATTTTCAGGGTTATGCTGCCATTACAAAAAAATAAACCAATCATATCAACATGAAAAAGACAATTGTGGTGACCGGCTCAAGTACCGGTTTTGGAAAGTTGACCGTTCAGACATTAGCAAAAGATGGACATCAGGTGTTTGCTACCATGCGTGGCATTACCGCAAAAAATAAAAAATTTGCCGATGAATTAACGCAGTGGGCCAGCGAAAAAAAGGTAGCAGTAGAAGTAGTGGAGTTGGATGTAACCAGCGATGAATCCGTATCAAAAGCAGCTGCCTACATCAATCAAAAAACAGGTGGTGTGGATGTTGTGGTAAACAATGCGGGCATCTATGGCGGAGGACTGGATGAAAGTTTTTCCGTACAAGACTATAAAAACATTTTTGAAGTAAACGTATTTGGCGTGCTACGTGTGGTGCGTGGTTTCTTGCCTGCTATGCGTAAGCGCAACACCGGATTGTTCGTGCAGGTTTCGAGCATCATGGGCCGCATCGTGATACCTTTTGCCGGTGCATACACCGCTTCGAAGTGGGCAATTGAAGCCGTAGCTGAAACGCTGCGCTATGAATTAGCTCCACAAGGAATTGATTCTGTGATTGTGCAGCCGGGCGCTTTCCCCACTGAGATATTCTCCAAAGTGTATCATGGTGAAAATGAAAACGTAACGGCTGAGTACACACAAACCCAACCTTATTTGCAAGGATTCTACAATGCCTTCACACAAATGATGAGTGGCGATGTGCCGAATCAACCACAAGATGTGGCTGATGCCATCAAAAAATTAATTGATACACCGGCTGGTGAACGCCCGCTGCGCGTAACAGTTGATAAGATGATGCCAAATACCGCAGTACCTGTCAACGAAACACAGTCAAAGGTTCAAGAGGGTTTCTTTGGTTACATGCAATTAGGCAACTTACTGCAAACAAATAGCTTAGTGGAAAGCAACTAATTGGTTTATCATAAAAAAGGCTGCTTTGAACAAGGCAGCCTTTTTTATTTTTCACTTAATGAAATCTATTGTATCCACTCGAAGCCCGTGTAAGGCACGAGCACTTTGGGAATCTTAATTCCCTCCGGAGTCTGATTATTTTCCAAGATGGCCGCCACAATCCGCGGAAGCGCCAAAGCACTGCCGTTGAGCGTATGCAACAATTGTGTTTTGCCTTCTTTGTTTTTATAACGCAACTTCAATCGATTGGCCTGAAATGTTTCGAAGTTACTTACGGAGCTAACTTCCAGCCAGCGTTGCTGTGCGGCTGAATACACTTCCATGTCATACGTCATGGCCGAGTTGAAACCCATATCGCCACCACACAATAATAACTTGCGGTAGGGCAATTCTAATTTTTCCAACAAGCCTTGCACATGCAGGCTCATTTCTTCCAAAGTGGTATAAGAATTTTCAGGCTTTGTGATTTGCACGATTTCAACTTTATCAAACTGATGCAGGCGGTTCAGGCCGCGCACGTGCGCACCCCAACTTCCGGCTTCTCTTCTAAAGCATGGAGTATAGCCCATATTTTTGATCGGCAGTTGTTCTTCATTCACCATCACATCGCGGTACAAATTGGTAATGGGCACTTCGGCTGTGGGGATAAGGTACAAGCCGTCTTCATTTACAAAATACATTTGTCCTTCCTTGTCGGGAAGCTGGCCAGTGCCATAGCCTGAAGCTTCATTCACAACGATAGGCGGTTGCATTTCAATGTAACCGGCTTTTTCACCTTCACTTAAAAAGAAATTGATTAGCGCCCGTTGCAACTTGGCTCCCTTGCCTTTGTAAACTGGAAATCCCGCGCCAGCGATTTTGATCCCCAAATCAAAATCAATGATATCGTACTTTTTAATTAGCTCCCAATGCGGCAATGCCCCGTCATGGAGCGTAGGAATGGTCCCTTGTTCATAAGCCACCAGGTTATCTTCTGCACCATGTCCGGCAGGCACCTTCGCAGCCGGTACATTGGGTATTTTATAGAGTAAGTCGGTGAGCTCCTTATCGAGCACTTTTAGTTTCTCGCTACTTTCTTTTGCAGATTCTTTTGCCTGTGCAATACTGGTGCGAAGGGCAGCCGCTTCTTCCTGCTTACCGGCCTTGATCAATTCCCCTACTCGCTTGGACTCTGCGTTTAATTTGGTTTCCTCGTCTTGCAGTTGGGTTTGCAGCGAACGCTTGGCCTTGTCTTTTTCGACCACCGCTGCCACCATGGCTTCGGCATCTTTAAAATAGCGTTTGGCCAATCCTTCAATAATTCTTCCTTGTTCTTCGCGTAATACTTGTAACTGCAACATACTTTATAGGTTAAAGCGCAAAAATAGCCAATAATTAGTGCGGCTGTTTGATCCTAATCAAATTTTGCTTTATACTTGCACCATCATTAAGGCTCTATCGGGCCATCTTTCAATAAAAATCTGGTTCTTTACTTTCTTCTTTAGTTATCGAATTGTAAATAAATTTTGACCTCGCTGTCGGCCAGCGGTTTAAATCTTCAAGTTTTGTCTTTAACCAACCTATCTATATTCATTCTGCATGCACACAATTGACGAACTCAATGACAAGCTCATTTCCGAGCTGAAAGAATTGGCCGAAGGCCTCGGCATTAAAAATGCCAAGAAACTGAACAAAGAAGAACTTGTATCTAAAATTTTAGGTCAGCAGTCTCAACCTGCGGCTGAAGCCAAAACAGCTCCAGCGGCAAAAAAGACAACTGAAGGCGGTGAGCCTGAACGTAAAATGCGTCCACGAAGACGCGAAAACGTAGCGCCACCAGCAGCGGCTCCTGTGGCTGAAGAAAAAGAAGCTGCAAGCGATGAAATGCTGAAGAGCCTCGACTTTGAAGTAGATCCGTCTGTCACCAATTTTGAAGCGCCCGCAGAATCGGAAAATAGTGCAGAAAATGTGCAGCCCCCGATTGTAAACGAAAACCGCGAAGAGCGCCCCGAGCGCCAGCATCCCAACCAGCATCCGAATCAAAACCCAAACCAACAGCAACAACAACCGCGCAAAGAAAATCTGGTAAAAGATTTTGATGGTGTTGTTTCCAACGAAGGAGTACTTGAAATTATGCAAGATGGCTACGGCTTCTTGCGTTCATCAGATTATAACTACCTCGCCAGCCCCGATGATATTTATGTGTCACCATCTCAAATCAAATTATTTGGTTTGAAAGTGGGAGATACCGTTCGTGGTCAAATCCGTCCGCCAAAAGAAGGTGAAAAATATTTTGCTTTGTTGAAGGTAGACAGCATCAACGGCAAAACAACTGAAGAAATTCGCGACCGTGTTGCGTTTGAATATTTAACACCCCTGTTCCCGGAACAAAAACTCAAGCTGAGCACCACTCCGGACAACATGAGCACCCGCATTCTCGATCTTTTCTCACCCATTGGAAAAGGCCAACGTGGAATGATCGTGGCGCAACCCAAGACGGGTAAAACAGTATTGTTGAAAAATATTGCCAATGCAATCGCTGAAAACCACCCGGAAGTTTACCTGATCGTATTATTGATCGATGAACGTCCGGAAGAGGTAACAGACATGGCGCGTAGCGTTCGTGCCGAAGTAATTGCATCGACTTTTGATGAACAAGCCGAGCGTCACGTAAAGGTGGCGAGCATTGTGCTAGAAAAAGCGAAGCGCATGACCGAGTGCGGACATGATGTGGTTATCTTGTTAGATTCCATTACTCGTTTAGCCCGTGCTTACAATACAGTAGTTCCTTCATCCGGAAAAATTCTTTCCGGTGGTGTGGATGCCAATGCACTGCACAAGCCTAAACGATTCTTTGGTGCAGCTCGCAAAATTGAAAATGGCGGTTCGCTTACCATCATTGCTACCGCGTTGATTGACACAGGTTCGAAAATGGATGAAGTTATTTTTGAAGAATTTAAAGGAACAGGTAACATGGAGTTGCAGTTGGATCGCAAGCTTTCCAACCGCAGAGTATATCCGGCTATCGATGTGCCTGCATCCGGCACGAGAAGGGAAGATTTGTTGATGAAAGAAGAAGAACTGCAACGCGTATGGATTTTGCGGAAGTTCATGGCCGACATGAATTCGGTTGAGGCAATGGAATTCCTTCAATCAAAAATGAAAGGCACTCGCAACAACGAAGAGTTCCTTATTTCGATGAACGGATAATATTTGAACATTTCTCTACTTATAAAGCGTGCTGTTTAAACGGCACGCTTTATTTTTTTCCAGATACCGTGATCCACTCCGCGGAAATAATGAACCAGTCCAACATACGCGGCTGCATTCATCATCACAAACTGAAAAGGAACGCCAATAAAAAAAGGAAGTTTGCTACGATGCCTCATGCACATCCCTGCAAAAGCCAAGGCGTAGGTAGTCAATTGCAACACCAGAAACACCTGATACGTCCTATCGCCAGTGGTGGCTAAGAAATAGGTGACCAGCAATAAGAGCGGAAGTATAAACGGAACCACAGCCCACCGCAATACTCGGTGAGAAATAAGCAGGTACCCTAGCCATGGATACTTAAACACATTAAACAATCTCGCATAATTCACAATCTCGCGAAAGCCTCCGGCACAAATCCGTACTTTGCGCTTCCATTCTTCGGCCATACTGGAAGATGGCTTTTCAGCTGCCCAGGCGTTTGGCTCATACACAACTTTGTATCCGCGCTCTACAATGGATAGCGACAAAGCAAAGTCTTCAATGATTGTTTGCGAAGGTAACTGAACAAACAATTCCTTCCGGAAAGAAAACAATTCTCCGGCAGCGCCCACCACTGAATAAAGATGGCTGTCTGCCTTTTTTAACAAAGACTCGTATCGCCAATAAATCCCTTCGCCCACACCAGCGCCCATGGCTAGCACTTTTTTCTCGCCTGCAACAGCACCTACGCTCGGATTGCGATAGTACTTGACGATTTCTTGAATAGCTTCGCTGTTGAGCATACTATTGGCATCGGTCAGTACGATGATGGGCGCATCCATCATGGGCATAATGCGTTCAATGGCGGCTCGCTTGCCACCACGCTTCGGCTCATGAAAAACTTTGAGCCGATCATATTGCATCAGCATTTCAGCCGAGCCATCGATAGAACCATCGGTAACGAAAACAATATCGAGTTTTTCGTTCGGGTAATTCAGTGCCAGGCTGTTGGCTATTTTTTCTTTTAAAATAGACCGCTCATTATAACAAGCAATCACCAGTGCTACCTTTTCGCTACTCATGCTTCTTTCCATTAATGAGTTGTTTGAAACAAATCCCTAATAGTGCGTAGCCACCAAAGGCATGAACGACTATAGCACATAATAAATAGAATATGATTTTCATTTTTGACGTTGCTACTTTAAATGAACTGTAATCTTATAATCGGCTCCCATTTTAGATTTTTCTTTCCCAAACTGAAACAGAATTATCCCTGGTTTTCTTGCCAATGATTCAAAAGTAGAAGTTGGTTGATCGAAAATTGCGGTTTTTCGACCAATTGGAGGCATCATTCGGCTAACGAAGTGATTTCATAGCCTTAGCCACATACTCGCACGGGCTTTGCATAAGTAGAACTCGAAATGAACGCAAACTCCCTTTTTGCTAACAAACGCCAAGATATTCTCAATATCTCGCGGAAAATGATTGCTGCTGAGGAAGAAAGCGCGGTAACGGAAAACCTGGTAGAAGGCCTATGCAAATTAATGCATTACGATACCATGGCTGTTTATCTAACCATGCCGGAAGAAAAACAACTATGCCCGATTATCGTGCAAGGCCCAAGCATTGTCAATCCCGATTTAAGCGCATGGTGTATTCCAACCGAAAGCGGAATCATTGGAGATGTATTAGCGAATGGAATAGCCGAGCGGATTGAAAATGCGCACTTGGATAATCGCTCTCTTTATCCGGCAGATGTAAAAATGCAAGAGGAACAGCTTATGGTGTTTCCTTTAAAGCAAGGAGATAAAAGTTGGGGTGCGCTGGTCATCAACCGAATTTCAGCGACAGCCTTTTCGAACGATGAATTTGAGATTGCCGAATTTCTGGCATCGTATGCTTCCCTCGCGCTCAATAACACCACACTGATTAAAAAACTACGCGACAAAGAAAAAGCACAAACGACTGTACTCAAAGCCATCCCGGATTCAATCCTGCGGATTCGACAAAAAGACAATCATCTTTTTGTCATCAGCAAAAGTGGTAAAGTTCGACCGATTGAATCCATTTTGGAGGAATCACTGGTAGGTATTTACCATCGAAATTTTTTGAAATCAATTGCCACGCAGGAAGTGGTAACATTCGAATACACTTCGCTAAACAAAAATCAGCAAGGGTTTTTTGAGACCCGCATTGTTTACATGAACGATGACGAATGTTTGGCATTGGTGCGAAATGTGACCGAAGCCAAAGCCATTCGCAGAGAATTACAAAAATCTGAAGCACTCAAACGAATCATTGTGGATACCATTTCAGATGTGGTAATCACGGTAGATCGCACCGGCACCATTTTGTTTGTGAATGAAGTAGCAGAGAAAATTTTTGGTTATACCAAACAAGAATTGGAAGGAGAAAAGCTGCATTTGATTATCCCGGACTATTTGCACGCACTCCATGAAAAAGCCATGGCGAATTATGTAGCCACTGGCACCCGCAAGCTCCATAGCTGGATTGGTCTTGAACTACCCGGGTTGCATCGCGATCAGCATGAAGTGCCTTTGGAAATCTCATTCGGAGAAACAAAAATTGATGGCGAGTATATTTTCAGCGCCATTATTCGCGACATATCTCTTCGCAAAAAAGAAGAAGCCCTAATCAAATCCACCTCGGCTCGCTTGAGCAGGCTATTACAAACGATGCATGCCGGAGTGTTGGTGGAAGATGAAAACCGAAAGATCGTATTGACCAACCAATTGTTTTGCTCCATGTTTGGGATTCCAGCCACACCAGAAATGATGGTTGGTGCTGACTGCAGCCAATCGGCTGAACAAAGCAAAGGATACTTTACCGACCCGGAAGGATTTGTTACCCGAATCAATCACTTACTGTCAGAGCGCAAAAATGTATCGGGCGATGAACTAAAGTTGGTAGATGGCCGTGTGTTTGATCGCGACTATGTGCCTATTTATGTGGACGAGCAATACAAAGGCCACATGTGGGTGTATCATGATATTACTGCGCGAAAACAAAACGAAACAGAATTAGTCAATGCTAAAAAGGAAGCAGAGACTTCTATGAAAGCCAAACAAGAATTTTTGGCACACATGAGTCATGAATTGCGCACTCCTATCAACGGTGTGTTGGGGCTTGCCAATCTGATATCTGCTTCTGATCTCAGTCCAACCAACGAACAATACATCAAGGGCATTCGGGCATCCGGTGAACATTTACTTTCCCTTATTAACGATATTCTTGATCTGGCTAAAATTGAAGCAGGCAAACTTCAGATTGTAGATAAGCCGTTCAGTTTACAATCGCTGATCACCACTCTGATAGACGGCTTGAAACCACTGGCTAACCAAAAAGGAATCAAGTTATTAGTCTCTCTTGATGCAACACTACCGAATTGGTTGATTGGTGATTCAGTGCGTGTCAATCAAATTCTATTGAATCTGATTTCGAATGCAATCAAATTTACCAGCAAGGGAAGTGTTACCCTGGCCTGTATGGCGCAAAAAAGAGAGCACGATTTTCTGCTGGAGTTTGCAGTGCGTGACACCGGCATTGGCATTTCAAAAGATAAACTGGAGAGCATATTTGAAAGTTTCACTCAAGCGAATAATCAGATTTCCATTCAATACGGGGGCACCGGATTAGGTCTGAGCATTGTAAAAGAGCTTTCATCTTTAATGAATGGCAGCATATTAGTAGACAGCGAACTGGGTATAGGATCTTCCTTCGTTGTACTTCTCCCTTTTAAACAGGCAGACGCAGAAGGTGAAGAGGCGCTACTTCCTTCCAGTCCGTTTAGTGCACTTGGATCATTTAAAAATAAACGTGTGCTGGTGGCCGAAGACAACAAAATCAATCAACTGGTAGTACGCAGTACATTAAACAAGTGGAACTTAGATGTAACGCTGGTAGAAAATGGATTAGAAGCATTGGAGCAACTGCAAAAAAAATCGTTTGACTTGGTGATTTTAGATGTGCAAATGCCCATTATGGATGGGTTGGAGGCAACGCGATTGATACGCTCTACTTTACCCGAGCCTGCGTGCAACGTTCCAATTATGGCGATGACCGCATCTGTACTCTATGATCCGGAGCAACGTGTTAAAGAGATTGGCATGAATGATTATATCGCCAAGCCATTTAAAGTAGAAGAACTGCACGCTAAAATTGGCAAGCTTTTGTCAATCCAAACGAAGATTGACTCAAAGCAGAAAATCAAACTTGCCTCAAGCAAATTAATTGACTTAACCTATTTGCATCAAATTGCGCCAGACGATTCTTCCTTTGCGAAAGAAATGCTAAGCCTATTTGAAAAGCAGTCAGATGAATTTTTGAAACGGGCTAAAGCCGATTTTGCTTCAAAAAATTATACATCCCTTTCCAAAATGGCGCATTCCTTCAAACCTCAAGGCGCCTATCTGGGCGTAATCGAATTAAAAGAAATTTCAGGCCAACTGGAAAATGTATCTCGCGAAGGAAAAGACATCGGTCAAATGGCGAGTTTGTTGATGCAAGCTGAGGCTTTGATTGAAATTATGAATAACGAAATCCCATCCTTAAAATCCACCCTAAAATGAAAACCGCATCTATTCCCAAACCTTACTTACTCGTAGTAGACGATGAACCGGCTTTGCGTTTATTACTTTCTGCTTACTTCAAAAAAGAATATGAAGTCTTATTAGCCGAAGATGGCACACAAGCTTTGGAAATGCTGAAACTTAGTGAACCGCAAGCCATGGTAGTAGACATATCCATGGATGGAATGGATGGATTGTCGCTTATACGCGAGTTGCGTGCATCTACGCAATGGCATCACATGCCTATTTTGGTTTTGTCAGGAAATGATACCAGCAACGATCGCATTGTTGCACTCCGTGCTGGTGCAGATGATTATCTCATAAAACCTTTCAATCCGGAAGAGTTGGAAGTGCGATTAGAAAATATTCAAAAGCGAGTGGCTTCACTAACCAAAACAAAAACACTATGATAACCTGCGCCATTATTGATGATGATGATATGTCACGCCTGGCATTGGAAACACTGGCCAAGCGTGTACCATCCATAGAGATCAAAGGTTCATTTCGTTCTGCGGTGGAAGCCCGCTATTTTCTGCAACTCAATCCGGTTGATTTATTATTTGTAGATGTAGAAATGCCGGAGCTTTCGGGATTGGATTTTATTCGTACCCTAAGCAAGCGACCTGAAATCATCATCTCATCTTCAAAAGAAAAGTATGCGCTGGATGCATTTGAGGTAGAAGTTGCTGATTTTTTGTTAAAACCCGTTTCGCTCGAACGATTTTTAAAAACCATGAACCGAATCGAAAGTAAATTGGCCACCAATTCCAAACCGGTAAACGGCAGCATATTTGTAAAGGCGAACAATCAATTGATCAACCTGCATCTGTCTGCCATTAACTATGTAGAAGCGTATGGTGATTAT
Organism: Flammeovirgaceae bacterium; assembly: GCA_021300095.1. GTDB lineage: Bacteria > Bacteroidota > Bacteroidia > Cytophagales > Cyclobacteriaceae > ELB16-189. Next base: position 10,105 of record JAJTHV010000177.1, read on the forward strand.
GTAAACATTTATACAGAAAAAGATCGTTACATCGTACACGGCACCATGAAAGGAATGGAGGCTAAACTCCCATCTGATGAGTTTGTGCGCGTACATCGTTCGCACATTGTCCGGATTGATAAAATAAACGCCATTGAGGAAACTGTTATCATCATCGGCAAAAAACTGATTCCAATAGGAGATTCATACCGCAATGTGCTGATGAATCAACTGAGTTTTCTCTGATCGTTAATCTAAATTACTGAACGATTAGTCGATAGAAGCATCTGCTTTATCGAACAATTCGCGTGCGCCTTCGTGCGCCTGCTACTTTGCGGCTCATAAACTAAGCAGCCCAAGTAGCATGAAAAAATTATTACTCCTCTCATTGACGGTACTTTGTGCCGCATGCGTAAAAGAAATTGCGCATGATGTGAAACCCGATTCCGGAGACATTTCCTTAGCGAACTTTAACTTCGCTACCTCCCAGCCGGTAACATTTCAAATCAACACCCTCGACAATCATGATGTACCTCTTCATAATGTGCCATTGGAAGTAGGTTTCATATTAGACGGTCGGTACGTAACTTTAATGACAGGTATCTCTAATACAAAAGGTCAATTTCAGTTTCAAAATACAGTGCCTTCCTATATTGAAGAACTATTGGTACGAACCGATTATCCCAGCTTGCCTTCTGAAACCAATCTTCCCACAAATACCAACTCGACAATTACAATTGGAGGAAAATCGTATCAACCTGCGAAAAAATCATCTTCTAGTGCAGGCCGTATAGAAGCCAACGGATTTACATTTCTAAGTTCTTTTGATTCCAACGGTGTGCCAAATAATTTGGAGCCAGTAAATGATTACATTGCCCAGGACTTGTTGGATATGATCAACACCACGCTGCCGGAACGTATGCCCGTGCCCACCAACAATCCACAATATTTATCAACCACTATTGATACTGATACAAAAATCACCAGTCTCGCAGAAGTGTGGGTAACATTTGTAACGGAAGGCGCAGGCTTTCGCAATGCGTTGGGCTTTTACACCTATCCACTAAACTCACCGCCAGCGACTGTAGCTGATATTCAGGAAATGAAAATTGTTTTTCCGAATGTATCGCTGCCCGGAAGCGGAGGAAATCTGGCCACCGGCAGCAAAGTGTCGCTGGGTGTTTTCCCTGCCAATACCGGTATTGGTTGGTTCTTAATTCCAAATGGATGGAATGGGAGCACAGTTACATCGCAACCTGAAATAAAATATTCGACCAAAAATTTAAACACCTATACCACGGCAGCTTTTCGCCAGCAAACGGTTCTTCTACGTGATGCTAATCGGGAAATTATTTTGCTAGGCATGGAAGATCTTTCCCGCCCCAGTGGCGACAACGACTTCAACGATGCCGTATTTTACATTACAGCCAATCCCTTCATTTCGATAGCTTCTGACAATTTGGTTGACACAAAACAAACCGTTGGAACAGATACCGATTCAGATGGAGTAATTGACCGAAACGACAAATATCCAACTGATGCAACGAAAGCCTTCGATGTGTTCACGCCAGGAGCAGGCATTTATGGATCGCTGGCTTTTGAAGATTTGTGGCCTAACAAAGGCGATTATGATATGAATGATTTAGTAGTAGACTATAATTTTCAATTGGTTACCAATACTGCCAATGCCGTAGTTGAAATGCGCGCCAACTTAATCGTAAAAGCAGTTGGTGCCGCTTATCAAAATGGATTTGGGATTGAGTTACCCATTTCTCCCAGCAAAATTGCTTCTGTCACTGGCGCTTTTCCCCAACGAAATAGTATTAACCTCCTGGCCAATGGAGTAGAAGCTAATCAGAAAACGGCTGTAATCATTCCGTTTGAGAATACGGCCTCACTCTTTAACACAACTAGTTTTGTAAATACAAAAATCACGGAAGGGTACATCACACCAGTAACTCTTAATCTGGTGATCACTTTTACTGAACCTATCAAAATGACAGACCTTGGCTATGTGCCCTATAATCCTTTTATTTTCATTAATGGCGATCGTGCGCGCGAAGTGCACCTAGCCGATTTTACTCCGACAACATTGGCAAACACGTCATTGCTCGGCTCCTTAGCTGACAGTAGTCGACCGAACGAAGGACGCTATTATAAAAGCGGTAATAACATGCCCTGGGCTATTAACATTGCTTTACCTTTTGAATACCCGCAAGAGAGCTGGCCTATCAACGAAGCGCATACCAAGTTTAGTTCGTGGGCTCAAAGTGGCGGAACAACATACAAAGATTGGTACAAAAATTTGTCCGGCTACCGTCAAAGCACGTTGATTTATAAAAAGTAATTACATCCACCCCCGATTAAGTCCGGCCATCTGGTCGGACTTTTTTTATATCTTCAAATGAATCGGGTTAATCGAATCGCATAGGCGGTTGGTCTAATAAGCGGCTACACAGGCATTTTGCCAGCTACTTTTGAGTACTTAAAGAGCTAAAAATGCGACTGTTGATCTTCTTTTTCTTTCCATTAGTAGGGTTCGCTCAACAAACGAATCCAATGTCTATCAGTGCCGAACGTTTGCGGATTGAAACAATTCTATCGAACGAATCAGTACTTGATTCTCTTACAGAAAACGCCATCAAAAATTCTTACTTTCTAAAGAGCTTTGAAGGCGAGTTGGCGCAGCATATGAAAATGTTATTCAGGAGAAGAATAAGTGGCTTAGCACCTTTCGCTTGGGTATAAATTTTCTTTCTGTAACAACCACCAATGTCAATAATGAAAGCGTAACCACGGCCGGTGTGTTGCCCAATATCGGATTCACACTCGGTTTAGATCCTGAAAAATTTATCAATAGAAGAAGTTACATCCGAGAAGCTAAACAGAATATCGTTCGTGCCGAAAATCAAGTGAAGCATCAACGCAGACAAGTGCGAGATGAAATTCTTCGTCTCTTTTATCAATACCTAGAAACGCTAGGCATTCTTGACTTACGACAAGAAGCGAACCAAGCACAACAAGAACATTGCCAAGTGATTGAAGATAAATTCAAAAAAGGGGAAGCGCGTATGGAAGAAGTATTGCTCAACCAAAGCGCTATGATTCTCACACAAGAGTCACTCATGAAAGCACAATTGGCGGCACGCAAACTTCAGCAACAAATTCGATTGATGACGGAGGATACAGAATCCGCCTATAATTTTCAATTCTCATCTCGCTAGGATATGGAAGTAGTTGTGTCGATACTTCGCATGTTGTTGCATCACCGCATCAAGCTGGTGGTGATCCCAATACTGACGATGGGGCTGATCTACCATTTCTCAAAGAACACACCTGATCGGTTTAAAACAGAATCGCGGTTGTTCCTGAATCTACAAGAAAGCAAAGGAATGAGCTTAAGTGATGAAGATTTGAAACAGTATCAAGTTCATACCTACTTTCAAAATACGATTGAGTTGCTCAAATCGAAAAGAAATGCAGAGTTAGTTCAGTTGAAATTGATTCGCAAAGCAATCGAATCAAAAACCGTTTTTAGTGCGGGAAGTGAAACTCTTCTCTCCAATCGAAAAGAAGTATTGCAACGATTAACAGAATTAGAACTTACAAAAGAATTTCTGCAGCCCAATGAATTCCCTGACAGCTTAATGCTTCAGTTTTTGCGCTATCATCAAGTTAATACAGCTCAGTTGCGTGATCTTGTGATGGCCTTCCGCATAATGGATAGCAATTTTATCAAATTAGAAATTAATGAAATTTCTCCCAAGCGTGCGAAAGCATTGGCTGACTATTTCATTGAAGCGCTGATTGAAGAAAATCGTGCACTCGCCAAAAATAAGGTAAAGGGCCATAAAGACATTATTGAAAGTTTACTGCGACAGGCAAAGGCTGATCTCGATGACAAAATCAAGCGGCTTGAAAAGTACAAAGTTGCGAACAACATAATCAATTTAGGTGAGCACACCAAAGCAATTGTCACCTACCTAGTGCAATTGGAAGGACAACGCGCCACATTGTTGACACGGGTGCAGCAAGGCAAAACAGGTAAAAGCGAAGTCATCAAAAGTGTTCAACAAGGAAACGAACTTGCACTTGACTTAAGCACACACCAAGATATTCTTCAATTAAAAGAACAGCTTAAGAAGATGAATCGTGAAATGCTTAAAAAAACATTGGGTAATCAAACGGCTGATGATCTATCGCCTATTCACCAAAACATAGAGAATACAAAAAGCCAAATCCAAAGTAAGTTGCAAGAGCTATCGCGTAAAACACCGTATGATCCAAGCCGGGTGCAGTTAGACTTAGTGAGTAAGTATGTTGCTTATGATTTGGAGTCGGAAACATCAGAAGTTATGATTCAGATCATCAATGATGAGATCCAGCGAGTAATGAGATACTCTTCGCGCTTTGCTCCTTTCGAATCGACCATTGGTGCCTACGAACAAGAAATTAGCACAGCACAAAATGCTTATCTCGTACTACTCAATAAATTAAATCTTACGCAATCCATGGAGTATGGATCAGGCGAAAATATCATTGAAGTGGTCGATCCACCTTTTTTGCCTACCAAAGCCGAACCATCGAAACGCATGATATTAATTCTAGCCGGTGGTATTGTGATGTTTATTTTGATGGCCGGCATATTGATTCTGATTCAGTTATTAGATGCCACTATCATCAGCGTAGATAAACTTGAACGCGTCTGTAGCCTACCCCTATTAGGAGCAATTCCTAAACAAAAACCGGAAGCAAGCTCTAGTTTACAAGCTGGTATAGATTTGATCCGACAATTGCAGATTGAAAAAATCGTACAATCTATACTTACTAGTCCAGCTGGTATCATTGTGATTAGTTCAACGCAGCGAGAAGAAGGAACACATCTGTTGGCAAAGCAATTGGCTTCCTGTTTACAAAACCATTTCGCATCAGTTGGTTTACTGGATGCTGATTGGACTTCCACAGAATTAGATGGTTTCGAAACTGTACGGTCATTGGTAGCACAACATGGCCTTCATAAAAACAAAGCATCCCTTCAGGAATTTATTCAAGAGCAACAAGCGCAGCATTCTGTTGTACTGGTTGTTGCTCCGCCTATTAGTCTCAGCACCGATTATTCTTTCTGGTATTCCATTACTGATTGCATTGTTCATTCCATTGGCGCCAATAAACTCTACACGAAAGTAGATCAACGAATTGAAAAGGAAATATTAACCGCTCAAGAGTCGCTGCGTGGGGTCGTGCTATTTCATGCTGATATCGAGAATCTGGAAGACTATGTTGGCGAAATTCCTAAAGAACGTGGAAGCTTCCGCAAAACCGTTAAAAAACTTATTAACCGAAATTTCAAATGATCGTAATTCAAATTCTCCTTGCCTTTCTGGCGATTTACTTAACCTTCTACAGCTTTTATTGGTTGTGCCTTACATTGCTTGGACTTCCAAATCACTCATCCAATTTCAGGGATTCGCTATCAACATCACCGGAGATATTATTGATTTTGCCTGCCTACAAACCGGGAGAACGTTTTTTAGATGTTTTAGACTCATTGTCAAAAGCCATTCAAAAAAAGAACATCAAAGTTTTAGTGCTTCTGCAGGATGCCGATGAAAAATACTATCACTACTCTGTTACGAAGGGGTTCATTTGCCTACAAAAATCGTTCTCGCATCTATCTGGCAATTCATATCAACACGCATTGCGGTTTATCACTCAATGGGTTGACAAACAACGCATGCACGGAATATGCAATCCAGAGTTTGTCATGTTGGTAGACAAAGACAATGTGATCGCTCCAGATTTTTTTGATCGCATTGAGCCTTATCAATACGATCAATTCGATATCCTGCAAGGGGTTCGCAAATCAGTTTCTACTTCCACCGCCATCTCCTTTTTCGATCATCTATCCGAGCGGTTAAATGATTGCTTGTATCGAAGAGCAAAAGAGAAAGCTAATTTATTACTAGAAATCAGCGGCAGCGGTGCATTGATTGAAACTGATTTGTTTATTCGATGTATCCTTCAATTAGATGCAAATGCTCCAGGATTTGATAAAAATTTCATGGTGCAATTACTAACGCAAGCTCGCCAGGTAAAAGCGACATTCGTACCGCAATGCATCGTAACGGAAGAAAAAACCAACAACATTTCAAATCATAATCCGCAACGTATCCGATGGTTTGGTGAACAATACTACAAT
>JAJTHV010000458.1 GCA_021300095.1 Flammeovirgaceae bacterium
CGCCTCCATCTGTCCCAATCCGAATGCCTTCAGTATTGTTGGCTTTTAAAACAAATGGTTGAGCATCAGTAGTACCAATAAAGTTGGTTGCTCCATTTGTTCCTGTATTTCCGGTTAATCCCCAATTATTATTAGGAGTCCAAGTCAAATTACCGGAACCATCATTCGTCAAAACCGAATTAGCTAGTCCTTGCGCTGCCGGAAAAGATGTTGCTACATTATTAATCTTTGTAATATTTCCAGAGGCATTGATCACAAATTGACCTGATGAACCCGTTGTTAGTGTGCTGGTGGTAGAAATGGGCTGAGCGCCAAAGTTTGGGTTGATTTTCGTTCCGTTAATGTTGGCACTCGCATTGATGTCAACATCAGCAATAGTTCCGTCTGTAATTTCAGCTGAGGTAACTGTAGTTAATGTAGCTATGTTACCTGCGCCAAGAATAGAATTGCCGTTGATTGTTTTTATATCTGTTCCGGAAACCACTGCTCCGATCGTTGTTCCGTCTGATTTAACCAAGCCGTTGATGGCTTTTACTGAAGGATCTGTTTCTGTTCCTGCAGGAAGGTTGATTAATTGAGAACCGTCAATTGCCGGAAGTTTGCCGGTTCCATCTAACTGAACAATCTTATTTGCCGTTGTTCCTACATCGATGCGGGCTGTTGGTACCGTGCCTGACGCCAAGTTGCTGGCGTTTAAATTTGTTAATGCAGAGCCATTGCCATTCGGAGCTAAATAATCCGTGCCCGCGGTGGCCGCACTGATGGTAGTGCCATTTGATTTTACCAAGCCGTTGATGGCTTTTACTGTTGGATCCGTTTCTGTCGTAAGTTTATTATTAAAGGTATTCCAATCAGCAGCTGACAAAAAGCCCGTGGACGCTACTCCAGCCAATGAAGGTGTAACATTACTGGCAGATGTAATTCTTCCCTGCGCATCTACAGCAATCTGAGGAATCTGAGTAGTGCTACCATACGTAGCCGGTGCTACTGCTGTATTCGCCAAAGCAATAGTTCCTGTTGTAGTAATAGGACCCCCGATTAATCCGGTGCCTGTGGCAATACTTGTAACCGTTCCTGAGGCCGTTGGTAAATTGGCCCATACGGCTACGTTGCCGGCCGAAGTCGTCAAAACCTGATTCGGTGTGCCAGCCGTAATTTGTGCAGGAAGTATTTTTGAAGTGGTAGCTGCATTATTCAGGGCTGCTACAATATTGTTTCCAGATGTACTGGCAATGGAGGTATTGTTAGAAGGTCCAGAAACATCACCAGCTAATGTTAAAGATGCGTTGGCGAGTGTCCATCTGCCATTGGTGTTATCCCAGCTTAATGTTTGGCCATTAGTAGTTGGCGCCAGAGTAGCTTCCCACTTCGTGCCATCCCAAACTAATAATTGACCTTTTCCGGTAGGTGCCGTATTTGATAAGCCAAATGTAGCCCCGGAAGTTGAATTCAACTGAACGGTGTTTCCATTGATGGCAATACCTTGACTTCCAGCCGATCCAGAGCCCCCTACTTGATTCCAAGCAGTGCCATCGAAGAAATAGACTTTCTTATCGCTGTCATCAAAAACCACCATACCCTTTTCGGTAGGACCGGCAGAAACATTGGTTTTGTTTGCCACAATGGGGATAATGATACCTTGGTTGGTTCCGCTCAGCCACAAAACAGCTTTCGGATTGGTACTGGTGGTACCGATCGACACAGAGTTTTGTGAAAATGAAACGGTGGAAAAACCTAGGAATAAAGCAATAATGAATATCCTCGGTGAGGATAAAGAGAAAAGCCGCATAGGGGAGTAGTTTAGACTAACGCTAAAAATAACGAAAGATTGGTTATTATCCGAAAGTCGATTGTAAGGAAACCAACCTTGTCCAATCTTCTTTTGAATTTTTCTGACTTTTCTTAGATCGGCACTAAATTTTACAAAATAAAGCGGCCAAATCGATGTGATTTGGCCGCTTTATAAAATTTTGATAAGTCGAAATCCTTAATTCTTTTTCTTATTCGCCTCCGTACCTATGATGCGAAGTACTTCTTCCATTTGCTTTTTGAGAGTGGCTATTTCCGCGTCTTGTTTTTCTTTCATGGAAGTGACTTCAGATTTCAATAGCGAATTTGCACCTTTCAGTTCATTGTTTTCTTTTTCGAGGGCTTCAATTTTGATGTTGAGCTCTTGAACTGCTTTGATTGTAATTGCATGTAGGTTTTCATAGTTCAAACCATAATACTCACTCTCTGCATTAGGTGGCGAAACCAGTGAAGGAAAAACAGTTTCCATCTCTTGTGCGATAAACCCATAAAGCTTACCGGTGCTGTTCTTATTACGCTTATAATAATACCGCATAGGATTCAACTTCATAACAGAACCTAAAACTGATCCTACCGGCTCAAAATCTTCTTTGAGCCTTCGATCTGAGGAAATAGTCCAATCCGCATTACCATCCGTAAATGATATTGGTGTTGATAATGCGGTGCCGTCCCAATAACTAAATCGAAGCAGAGTGCCTGAAGTATGATACTTCCAATAATTATTGGTAGTTGCTGAAACAACCGCTACACCATTTGGGGAGCTGTTCGAGTTCGATGATTGTTTTATGGTTAAGTCATGCGAAGGTGATGTTGTCAAAACACCAATATTGCCGTTTACATACATATTTCCTTCCACCTCTAATGGCAGAGTTGTCGGGTTTCTTCCGATACCAACTCTATTGGCTCCGCGGTCAATTATTAAATGATCTGTTATTGTGGTCGATCCTGCCGATGATTGAACTTTGAAGTTATCCGTTAGTCCGTCATAAAATAAGCGGAAGCCGAGCGCGCTCGTACCAAAATCTGACGTAGATTCAACTAGTTCAATGCTCGAATTTTGATTGATATTCGATCTAAGTCTTAATATGGGTAGTGAAGTTTTGAACATCTCTAGTGTTTTGGTCGGTGAATTTGTTCCAATTCCCACATCGCCACCTGCTTCCATAAGGGTCATTATGTCTGTAGTGCTATTGATGCGAAACTTAGTTACACCACCCAGTGCATCAAAAATACCAAAGTTGTTATCACTTGCTCTGGAAAAAAGGCGGTAATTAGTTGTGCCGCTCTCCAAATCGAAACGCGCCTCGTTGGTTCCTCCAAGTGTTGCAGAGACGCTAGCAGTAGTGGTCGTGGTTCCAGCTACCTCAAATTTATTGGTTGGGGCGGTTGTCCCAATACCCACATTGCCCTGTATAATGGCACCATTGGTGGGCGCTAGACTTGCGCCAGAGTAACTTGCGCCAACAGCTAAACCTCCCTCAACATCTAATTTATTCACTGGCGTTTCCGTTCCAATACCTGTATTGCCGGTGGTAGTCACGGTCATGGCAACTGTACCATTATAGAGTTTCCATTTGTACGCATCAGTTCCATCAACATAATGATAGGCGCGAATGGTACCTGTTGTTGCGTAACCATAAAATGGCAATCCGGTTGCATTCGCATCAATATGAATACCGCCAAAATTCCCTGCCCCTTTATCATCCTTTAATACTAACCCAGCCGCACCAATAGTTGAAGTAGCTCCACCTAATCCAATAAAACTTCCTCGGATTAATGCATTTCCATTTACATCTAACAATTGCGCAGGCGTTGGGGTGCCTATACCCACATTCCCTTGTATGATAGCTCCATTCGTTGGAGCTACACTACCACCCGAGTAGGTTGCGCCTACCGCAAGTCCACCCTCTACGTCTAATCTGTTTATAGGTGTTGTGCCCACACCTAAGCTACCAGAACCCGTTAAACTCAAATTAAATCCATTCATGTTAATGGAAGTATTACTGTTTAGCAGTCCGCCAAGCGCAATATCATTTCCAGTTCGGGTTAATCCGTTGCTGGCTGTTACCGTAGCTGGCGCATTTACCCAAGTAGGTGCGACTGTTCCGTTGGATTGCAGTAACTGTCCGGTAGTTCCTTGGGCAGTATAATTAATGGCGCCAATCGCTCCGTAAGCAACTCCTCCTAATGTTACTGAGTTGGTGCCTGTTCCACCGCTACTAATATCTAATGGATTTGTCAGTCCGGTGATAGTGCCGCCAGTAATGGCTACTGCATTTGCATTTTGAGTTGAGATCGTTCCTAAACCTAAGTTCGTGCGGGTAGCCGTAGAATTTGTCAATGTTACTGCTCCTGTATTGCTGATCGAAGCATCGCCACTCATGGCCACACCAGTTGCTACGTTACCGACACTGCCCACAAAAATTTGGCCGCTATTAAGTGTAGGTGAAAGGAATGATGGAATGGTTGACCATGTTGGTGCTCCAGCCACTGTCTGAAGAATTTGACCGTTCGCGCCTGCTGCCAGCTTGCTCACGGCAATGGCTGCTGTACCTGATATGTCTGCATTGGCAATCGAGTTGTCGTTAATCTCAGCAGCCGTTACGCTGTTCGCGCCAATTTGTAAACCTGTTGAAAAATTTCCGGTGATGTCTCCGGCAGCTGGTGCTTCCGTATCTAAAACCACAGCCGAATTTAAGCGAGCTGTGTTGATGGTTGATGCAGACGCGTTGATGGCGGTTACCACATTTGCTCCTGTAGCTGCAGTTGCGCCAATGGTTGGGTTTGGATAACTACCGGCCAGATCACCACCAGCGGCTCCTGATGGAGCTGGGGCATTTACCCACGTAGGAGCTGCAGCACCATTGGATTGTAAAATTTGACCAGTAGTGCCAGCGGCAGTAAATGCAAAATCTGTTGCTCCACCATACGCAATGGCTCCGGGAACGACAGCCGTAATACCTGTACCACCATTGGCCGTACCAAGCGTACCTGAGATTTTTGACGCGTTCACACCGGCAATCTTTGCATTCGTAACGGCTAAGTCGCGAATGTGATTGGTATTGACTGCACGGTTCGCATCAACGGCTGCATCACTTTGCAATTTCGCACCGGTGACTGCATCGGGGCCAATTTTTGCACTGGTCACTGCCAAGTTTGCAATGGTGAGTACACCTGTATTTGAAAGGCTAGCATCGCCACTCATTGCCACACTGGTAGCCACATTGCTTCCATTGCCCACAAAGATATTTCCGTTAGTCAAGGAGGTTGATAAAAAAGCCGGGGTCACCCAAGAAGGTGCTGCCGCGCCATTGCTTTGCAAAAGTTGGCCGGAAGTACCTGCTGCCGAATATGCATGTGCTGTGCCTGTACCATAACCCACGCCCCCATTGGTAGGGGTGGCTGTGGAGTTCGTACCACCACTGGCTATCGGCAATGCTGTGCTCAGTCCACTAATTGTTCCACCTGTTATGGCAACAGCGGTGGCGCTTTGGGTGGACATAGAACCAAGCCCAAGGTTTGTTCTTGCGGTGGCCACGTTGGCTACATCGCTGAGGTTGTTGGTGCTAATCATATTACCACCACCGCCCACGGTTGTCCAGGTCGGTGGTAACCCAGCACCTGCCGAAGTTAAAACCTGACCGGAGGTACCAGCGGTGTTGTTGGGCATCAAAGCCCCCGAGAAACGAACGTTTCCGGTTACATCTAAAGCCTGCGTTGGAGGACCTGAGTTATTAATACCAACACCTGTAGAGGAAACGGATAGCTTTGTTTGTGGAGATCCAACTGGAGAACCTGCAGCGCCAGAAGCAAACACGGTAAGCTCGGTAAGACCATCTTGCATTAAAATCGCGTTAGCCGTGCCGGTGCCTGTATAACGAGGGGCATCGGTGCCATCCAGAAAAATATTTCGGCTAACAGCGTCAAATGTGCCGAGTGCAGACACATTCAATCCTAACCGGTTGCCCACCTGTACTTTGCTTAAAGGCGTGGCTGTACCTAGGCCTACGTTGCCAGTTCCAGTGACACCCAAATTAAATCCACCATTGGCTAACGTGGTGGCTCCGGTCAACGTACCACCTAATGCAATGTTATCTCCGGTTTTAGTCAGGCCGTTGCTGGCTGTTACCGCTGCCGGTGCGTTTACCCACGTAGGCGCAGCAGCACCATTGGATTGTAAAATTTGACCAGAAGTTCCTACCGAAGTAAATGCAAAATCGGTGGCGCCACCATAGGCTACGGCTCCGGGAACAACAGCCGTAATACCTGTACCACCATTGGCCGTACCAAGTGTACCTGAAATTTTAGAAGCATTCACTCCGGCAATCTTTGCATTCGTTACTGCCAAGTCACGTATGTGGTTAGTATTTACTGCTCGATTTGCATCAACGGCTGCATCGCTTTGCAGCTTCGCACCAGTTACGGCATCGGGGCCAATTTTTGCACTGGTCACTGCCAAATTTGAAATGGTAAGTACACCGGTATTTGAAATGGTCGCATCGCCACTCATCGCCACTCCGGTGGCCACATTGCTACCGTTACCCACAAAAATATTTCCGTTGGTAAGTGTGCCTGACAATTTTCCATTAAATGTATTCCAATCGGCTGCTGTCAGGAATCCGGTAGTGGAAGTGCTTGCTAAAACTGGGTTTACATTCGTTGCGGCTGTTAATCTTCCTTGTGCATCTACGGTAATAGATGGTATCTGCGTGGTAGAACCATAGGTGCCGGGAGTGACTGCGGTATTCGCTAACGAAATGGTTCCCGAGTTACTGATCGGACCTCCGGTTAAACCTGTACCAGTAGCTACACTGGTTACTGTTCCACCGGTTGCTAATGTGGTGGGTGTCCAAACGCCTCCTACAAATTGCAATACTTGGTTAACTGTTGGCGCTGTTGCTGAAACAGCCGTGCCTTTTATTCTATCGACCGATGCAGCACCAAGTGCGCCACTCAAATCCCCGCCAAGGGAAGGAATAGAGCTTAACTTGCTATTGAATGTATTCCAATCTGCTGACGTCAGCAATCCCGTAGTGGTTGTATTCGCTGTTGAAATTGCTTGATTGGATGCTGCGGTAATTCGTCCTTGTTGATCAACGGTAAATTGTCCAACGGAAGTAGTAGTTCCATACGTGCCGGTAGTCACCGCTGTATTTGCTAATGAAATCGTACCTGAATTTGAAATCGGGCCTCCGGTTAAACCGGTGCCTGTTGCAACATTGGTTACGCTACCACCAGCTGCTAATGTACTCGGTGTCCAAACACCTCCCACAAATTGCAACACTTGGTTAACTGTTGGCGCTGTTGCGGAAACGTTTTGTCCTTGAATCTTAGCAACTGTTGGTGAAACTAAGTTTCCGGATAGATCACCCCCTGCAATAGTTGCAGTACCCAGTTTGTTATTGAATGTATTCCAATCGGCAGAAGTCAATAAACCAGTGACGGATGTTGTGGCTGTTGGAATCGCCTGATTCGATGCGGCAGTAATTCGTCCTTGCTGGTCAACGATAAATTGTCCAACAGAAGTTGTAGTTCCATACGTACCGGTTGTTACTGCTGTATTTGCCAAAGAGATTGTACCTGTAGAAGTTACCGGTCCACCTGTTAACCCGGTGCCCGTTGCCACACTTGTTACCGTTCCGGTACCTCCGGCCGGTGACCATGATAAAGTACCGGATCCATTATTGGTCAATACGCCATTCGCTTGAGAAGCAGGCCATGTGTAGGTTTGTCCATTGACATTCACACTATTTGCTGTAACACTGCCTGTTGTAGAAACAGCCTGTGCACCAAAGTTGGGAGCTATTTTTGTGCCCGCGATGGCTGCGGTTGCACTGATGTCGGCATTGGTGATGGAAAGATCGGTAATGATACCCGCGGTTCCACCGGAAACAGAACTATTCGCCAGCGAAGTAACACCGGTTGTGTTAACACTCACGGCTCCTGACAATGTTCTGTTTTGAAACTGACCTGCACCATCGTTAATCAAAATTTGTCCACCAGTTGGTGATGATACAATAGCATCCGAGAGTCCATTCAAATCAGTAGCCCCGGTCGCCACGGTAGTCCAGGTAGGCGTAGTGCCTACAGTTTGTAATACCTGTCCTGAGGTGCCGGGAGCAAGTTTCGTAACGGCAATTCCTGCGGATGCGTTGATATCGGAATCTGTAATCGTGCCTGGAGCAATTTCAGCAGTTGTAACTGCGTTGGCAGCAATTTGAAAATTGGCCGGGCTGCTCATGGATAAGTCACCGGAAACACCTGTTTGTGAATTGCTCGTGCCATCCCCAATTAAAAGATTACCGGGGTTTAGTGTTGGTACTCCGCCTCCACCAACATCATCAGAAGCTAACGCCCATGTTGATCCATTCCATTTCAAAATTTGGCCATTGGCAGCACCATCTATTAATTTAAGAGTGAGCGTTCCTGAAAGACCTCCACCTGTCAATCCGCTTCCGGCACCCGTATTGATCCCCGTAAGGGTACCACCACCAGCCAGATTTTGCCAAGAGGCTGTGGTGCCGTTGGATGTTAAAACCTGTCCGTTGGAACCAATTGCTAAACGAGATGGTGTTCCTACTGCTCCACCCAGAATTAAATCTCCTGTGGTGGTCATGGGATTAATCATGCCCGGAGTAAATGGAACATTCGTGGCATTGGTAATTCGACCTTGTGGGTCAACCGTGATTTGAGGAATGTTGGTTGCTGTTCCGTAACTGCCAGCAGTGACTGCGGTGTTTGCTAAAGAGATGGTACCCGAATTTGTAACGGGACCGCCTGTTAAGCCTGTGCCGGTTGCTACACTTGTTACGGTGCCGCCTGTAGCTAGTGTTGAAGGAGTCCAAACGCCACCCACAAATTGCAATACCTGATTAGCAGAAGGCGCTGTCGCAGAAATATCATTGCCTTTCAATTTATCTACTGATACCGCTCCAATCGATCCGCTAATATCTCCGCCCAATGCGGGTATGCTACTTAGTTTGCTGTTGAAGTTATTCCAATCGGCTGCGGTGAGTAAACCCGTTACAGAAGTGGTTGCAGTGGGAATTGCTTGATTCGATGCTGCCGTAATGCGGCCTTGTTGGTCAACTGTAAATTGTCCTACAGATGTAGTTGTTCCATATGTGCCCGTTGTAACGGCTGTATTCGCCAATGAAATGGTGCCTGAATTTGAAATCGGGCCGCCTGTTAAACCGGTGCCTGTGGCTACGTTAGTAACACTTCCCCCGGCAGCTAAGGTACTGGGTGTCCACACACCACCTACAAATTGCAATACTTGGTTCACTGTTGGTGCTGTCGCTGAAACAGTGGTGCCTTTAATCTTATCAACGGAAGCCGTAGCAACGGTGCCGCTCAAATCCCCGCCAAGGGGAGGAACTGTGCTTAGTTTACTGTTGAATATATTCCAATCGGCTGCCGTGAGTAAACCTGTGACGGATGTAGATGCGGTAGGAATTGCCTGATTCGATGCTGCCGTAATTCTTCCTTGCTGATCAACTGTAAATTGTCCCACCGAAGTGGTAGTTCCGTACGTGCCGGTGGTTACGGCCGTATTCGCCAATGAAATGGTGCCTGAATTTGAAATTGGGCCGCCTGTTAATCCGGTGCCGGTAGCTACGTTGGTTACGCTACCTCCAGCAGCTAAGGTACTGGGTGTCCATACACCTCCAACAAATTGCAATACTTGGTTCACTGTTGGCGCTGTCGCGGAAACAGAGGTGCCTTTAATTTTATCAACGGAAGCCGTAGCAACGGTGCCGCTCAAATCCCCGCCAAGGGGAGGAACTGTGCTTAACTTACTGTTGAATGTATTCCAATCAGCAGCCGTGAGTAAACCCGTTACAGAAGTGGATGCAGTAGGTATTGCCTGATTCGATGCCGAAGTAATTCGGCCTTGTTGATCAACTGTAAATTGCCCTACAGATGTAGTCGTTCCATATGTGCCCGTTGTAACGGCTGTATTCGCCAATGAAATGGTGCCTGAATTTGAAATCGGGCCGCCTGTTAAACCGGTGCCGGTAGCTACGTTGGTTACAGTCCCAGCTCCGGACAAAGTACTGGGTGTCCAAACGCCTCCAACAAATTGCAGTACTTGATTTGCTGAAGGTGCTGTGGCAGAAATATTTTGACCTTGAATCTTAGCTACAGTAGGTGCTACTAAATTTCCGGAAAGGTCGCCTCCGGCAATGGTAGCTGTGCCCAATTTATTATTGAAAGTGTTCCAGTCGGTAGAAGAGAGTAGCCCTGTTGCCAGTGTAGAAGCTGTTGGTATTACTTGGTTAGAAGCTGATGTGATACGGCCTTGTTGATCGACTGTAAATTGGCCGACTGAAGTAGTTGTTCCATACGTGCCGGTGGTTACAGCCGTATTGGCTAATGCAATAGTGCCTGTGTTGGTAATAGGTCCACCCGTAAGACCGGTGCCCGTTGCCACATTCGTAACTGTTCCGCTTCCGGAAGGGAGGGTGCTCCAAACGGCCACGTTACCAGCACTCGTGGTCAATACTTGATTGGGAGTTCCTGGTGTAATTTGAGTAGGTAAAATTTTTGAACTAGTGGCAGCATTGTTAATCGCAGCTACTATATTATTTCCGGATGTTGTGGAAATGGTGTTATTTGATGCGGGGCCTGTAACATCACCACTCAACGTGGTTGAGGAAGTTGATAAAGTCCATCTGCCATTGGTATTATCCCATGAAAGTAATTGACCTGTGGCAGTGGGAGCCGTGGTTGCATCCCACTTGGTGCCATCCCAAACTAACAATTGACCTTTGGCGGTTGGTGCTGTATTGGAGAGTCCGAAAGTGGCACCGGCTGTTGAATTCAGTTGAACTGTGTTGCCCGAAATAGTAATCCCCTGAGTGCCTCCACTTCCTCCGCCCGCTTGATTCCAGGCGGTACCATCATAGTAATAGACTTTCTTATCGCTGTCGTCAAACACCACCATGCCCTTCTCTGAGGCACCGGCTGCTACCGCAGATTTATTCGATACGATCGGAATAATTAATCCCTGATTGGATCCGGCACTATTTAGCCATAACACGGCCTTCGCATTGGTATTGGTGGTACCAATAGAGACTGAATTTTGTGCGGATAGTTGATCTGTTATGGAAATGAACCAGAGTAATACAACTACCTGAAAGACGGGAATTCTTAGGCGTATCATAGGGAAAAGTGTTTACCAACTTTAAAGATAATAAAGTTAGCCTATAATACGCTTTGAACTGAATAAGAAACCGAATCGAAAAAGGGCTCTTTCGAGGGTTAACACGGCAAACAAAAGCCGACCTGAATTAAATTCAAGTCGGCTTTGCAATGAAAGCTTTTACTGTGTTATGGTTTTTTAGCCTCCATCGTTAGGATTTTTTTAATTTGAGCGATTTCTGCCTTCAATTGATCTAATTCTGAAGCGTTGGATTTACTTTCTTCGCTCAACTTAGCTTTGAGATCGTCAATAATTTTTTGCTGCTCTTGAATGGCTTTAATAAGCACCGGAACAAGCTGCACATAATTCATGGAATAAAAGTCTTTTTCGGATGGTGGTAGCTCAACAATTTCAGGAGTGATCGGTAAAGTTTCTTGGGCGATCAAACCAAGCACTTTTTTTCCATTGGGCTCCGACTTCCAATTGTACGACACGGGTCTTAATTGAAGAACTTCTTTGAGGCCGTAATTAATATCTGCAATATTTTCTTTCAACCGTTTATCGGATGGCGTGATGGTTCCTGTCGCGAGAATATTCCCTGAAACATGGAGCCGTTGCGTGGGTGAAACGACCCCTAACCCCACATTTCCTGTAGGACTTATAACTAACCGATACGCGCCACTGGTGTCATCCCAAATTCCAAATGATCCTACGCCAGGCGAGGAGCCGGAACCTGTAGAACCAATGATGTCGTAGGTATGATTTGAAGCAGCGGCATTGGTAAAGCGCAATGTGCTGCCTGCGCTAGTTCCAGCCGAGCCAATAATCACCGGGTTGATTGACCATTCCGCACCTTGTATGTGTAGTTTGCCCAATGGATTTGATGTACCAATGCCTACACTTCCTCCACTCATTATTCTCATTCTTTCTGATCCGGATGTACCAATTTTAATATCTGTCGCTTCCCAGTTCCAGATGTCTACTGTACCCACTGCATCATCTAATCCAACCATGAACCCATCCGCACTGGATGTTCCGGTATTTGCATTTTGATAATTGGTAAGGACAAAGCCGGAACTTTCAAAGAGGGTTTGTTTGTGCGAAGGGGCAGTTGTTCCAATACCTACATAACCACTTGGCATAACGGTTAATTTTGCCCCGTCATTGTTGGCATAGATAAAAAACGGGTGGTTGGATTGTGTACCGATTGCACCTCCAACTACTCCGCCATTTCCAACATACGTACTTACCCTAATATCACCATCCGAATGATTCAGTCCGAAGGAGGATGAGCCAAGTGGTGTTCTGATATCCACCGGATATATTGGATTCAAGGTTCCAAACCCGGCATTGGCACCCATAAAAGAGAAGCGTGGGGTGTTTTCAAAATCCGTTAAGAAATAATTGCCGAAAGAAGTTCCGATTACATCTCCAATTCGAATCTCAGTATTGTTTACACCAATTGATTCATTAGCACCATAGACTAAAAACTTGTAAGCTGCGGCAGCGGCCGGATCGGGTGTTTGTGTGCCAATGCTCACGTTGGCTCCGTTATCAAAAATATTCGATCCCACTAAGCCAGTACCATTGCCTCGTGGAACGAGATTATTAGTAGAGAATGCCGGAGGAAGTACCGCCCACGAGAGTGAACCTGCGCCATCATTCATGAGTACCGAATTGGCTGCTCCTTGTGCTGCCGGGAATGAAGTGACTACATTGTTAATTCGTGTAAAATTTCCGGTTGCATCTATGGAAAATTGTCCGGATGTACCTGTAGTGAGAGTGCTGGTGGTATTAATCGGTTGCGCACCGAAAGTAGGATTGACACGGGCTCCATTAATGGCAGACGATGATGCGTTGATAGCAGTAACCACATTCGCACCCGTGGCAGCCGTTGAACCAATGGTTGGGTTTGGATAAGTTCCTGTCAAGTCTCCTCCGGCTGTTCCGGAAGCAACAGGTGTTACCCACGTAGGCGCTGCAGCTCCATTGGATTGTAGTACTTGACCGCTTGTTCCTGCGGCCGTAAAGTTGAAGGCCGTGCCCGTTCCAAATGCTACGCCTCCATTGGTTGGCGTGGCGGTAGAATTAGTGCCTCCGCGAGCGATCGGAAGAGTGCCCACTGTTATTTTCGCAGCGTCAATACCACTGGCCAATTTCGCGTTGGTAACAGCAGCGTTGGCGATTGTAAGAACACCTGCATTGGTAATTGTCGCATCTCCAGATAAGGGTACTCCGGTAGCAACGTTGCTACCATTTCCTACAAAAATATTAGCAGAAGTGAGTGTAGAAGAAAGTCCTGATGAAGTAGTCCAACTCAATGTGCCAGTCCCGTTGTTTGTCAAAACCGTTCCTACAGCTCCTTGTGTGGCGGGCCAGGTATAGCCAACTGTGTTTAATGTAGTTGTAGTGCCCGATACCGTTAATCCCGATACCGTAGCGGCTCCGGTTGTTAATGTCCCGGTTGTTGAAATATTTTGAGCACCAAAAGCAGGATTGATTTTACTACCTGCAATCGCAGCTGTGGCGCTCACATCCGTATTTACAATCGTTCCATCCGTAATTTCAGCAGTTGAAACTGTTGATAAAGTTGATAAAGTTCCTAATCCTAGATTTGTTCTGGCTGCTGCTGCGGTGCCAGCTCCTGTACCCCCAGAAGTAAGAGGCAGTGTTCCTGTTACGTCAGCGCTTGAAATATCTACTGCGGCATAAGAAGGTGTTGCTCCTCCTTTCAAGAAACCGGTTCCGGTAGCCAGTCGTGTGGGTGCTCCACCTGCTCCCCCATAAATTATATCACCGGCTGTAGTCATCGGATTTGTCAATGAACTTCCCCAGGTAAGTGTGCCTGTTCCGTTGTTGGTTAAAACTCCGGCAGCATTGGTTGGCCAAACGGAAGTGCCAATGGTTAATCCACTCACCGTGGCTGCTCCGGTTGTTAATGTTCCAGTTGTTGAAATGTTCTGAGTGCCGAAGGCGGGGGCTACTTTTGTTCCGGCAATAGCCGCAGATGTGCTTATATCTGCGTTTGCAATGGTGCCGTCTACTATTTTTGCGGATGTGACAGCCCCTGTAGCAATTGTAACTGCACCCGTATTGGAGATCGTTGCATCACCGCTCATGGCCACGCCTGCTGCAATATTGCTCGAGCTCCCTACGAAAATATTGGCAGAAGTTAAAGCTGATGAAAGCCCCGCAGAAGGAGCCCACGTTAGCGTTCCCGAACCATTGTTTGTCAAAACACCTGCCGCATTTGCATTGGGCCAAGTATAGGCAGCCCCATTAATGGATGCCAGATTGGTTGTTGTGATAGCGCCTGTTGTCAATGTGCCGGTAGTTGAAATATTTTGAGCACCAAATGACGTATTGATACGAGTTCCATTGATCAGTGAGGCGGCTCCGTTGATGGCCGTGATAATATTCGTTCCAGCTCCTGCTGCAATGGTTGGGTTTGGATAGGAACCAGCTAAATCACCACTAGCAGAACCAGAGGGTGCGGGCGCATTTTGCCAACTGGGTATTCCAGCATTTACAGTAAGCACCTGGCCGTTCGTGCCAATGCCCAATCTTCCGGGAACACCTGCAGGACCTCCAGCAATTAAATCGCCTGTGGTGGTCATCGGATTTGTGAGAGCCGCAGAAGTTTGCCAGGTTGGAATACCTCCGCTAACTGTTAGAACTTGTCCATTGGTGCCGGTCGCTAATTTGTTCACTGCAATTGCGGCTGAACTATTTACATCGGCATCGGTAATAGTGCCATCAATGATTTGTGTAGAGTTAACTGCATTGGTTGCAATCTTTGCATTGGTAACTGCATTGGCTGCTAATTCAGTAGCGGTTACACCCAAGGGTGCAATAGAAATGGTTCCTGTGGAACTAATCGGGCCGCCTGTTAATCCGGTGCCGGTAGCTACATTGGTAACTGTGCCTCCACCTGATAGAACGACAGGCGTCCATTGCGTACCATTATATTGATAAACACTATTGGTTGAAGGCGCTGTCGCGGCAATTGGTCTGCCTTGCAAACCTTGAACTGTGATGTTTCCATTGGTGCTGTTGAGCACGGCATCCTGGCTAATCGTTGCCGCAGAATTGGTTGCTCCATCTCCTACTATAATTTGTCCGGGATTGAGTGTGGGGGCGCCTCCTCCTCCAACATTATCGGCAGCAGGGGCCCAAACAGTGCCATTCCATTTTAATACCTGACCGGTGGTAGCACTTGACTGCAATATTTTGGAAGGTGCCACATTGGCAATTTTTGAATCATCGACTGCATTCGCATCTATGTTAGCCGTAGCCACTGCATTGGTTGCCAATTTAGTGGAAGTAACGGATCCGAGAGCTAATGTGGGATTGGGATACGTTCCGGTTAAATCTCCACCGGCTGCACCGGAAGCTGTTGGTGCATTTTGCCAGCTGGGTACACCCGCATTGACCGTTAAAATTTGTCCGTTGCTGCCGGTTGTAATCGCGGAGAAAGCGCTGTTACCATTGCCTATAAGTAGGCCCGATAAACTGCTCGCCCCCGTTCCTCCAACACCTACGGGCAATACACCTGTAGTAATTTTGGATGCATTTAATCCGGGAACTTGTGCTGCGGGTAGCGTTCCGGTGGTAATTTTAGAAGCATCGATCCCCGTTGCCAGCTTGGCGTTGGTTACGGCATTATTGGCAATAGTGAAAGTTCCGGTTGTTCCGGCTACGGCTAAACTTAAATCGCCAGCGACTGCAATACCGGTGTTGCTTCCATTATTTGACAATATTTGATTTGCTGATAATGCGGGCAATGTGGTTAGAGTCGTCCATGTGGCAATGCCACCACTGGTAGTGAGTACCTGATTATTAGTTCCTGGAGAAATTTGATTTTGAAGGATTTTTGAAGAGGTGGCTGCATTGTTGATAGCCGATACAATATTGTTTCCAGATGTCGAAGCAATGGCGGTACTGGATGTAGGGCCGGTGACGTCACCGCTTAAAGAAGAAACCGAAGCGGTTCCTAAAACCCATCTTCCGTTGGTATTATCCCAACTTAATGTCTGACCGGTAGTGGTAGGAGCCGTGGTGGCTTCCCATTTCGTGCCATCCCAAACCAGCAACTGGCCTCTGCCAGTGGGTGCAGTAGTTGATAATCCAAATGTAGCGCCCGGTGTTGAATTGAGTTGAACCGTATTGCCAGAAATAGTAATTCCCTGACCTCCGGCAGAAGCGCCTCCTACTTGGTTCCACGCGGCACCATCGTGGTAATAAACAAACTTAGTACTGGAATTATATACCAGCATGCCCGCTTTACCAAATGTTGCTAAACTGGTAACGGTGGGGATGATTAATCCCTGGCTGCCATTTCCCACCAGTAATAAAACCGCATTTGCATCGGGAGTTGGTGTTCCATTTGTGCCAATCGCGACTTGAGAGAAAACTGAATTGCTAAAAATGAATAATAGGGCTATCAAGCCAATCTTTAGGTAATTTAATGGAGATGTCATAAGTATACCAATGAATTCAGGTAATGATTATAGAATTACAGATTAAAGCAACAACTATAATACGTTCAAACTGGGATAGGAAACCATATTTAGCAGGCTAAGAAAGTGCCGAAGGCGGGACTTGAACCCGCACAGCTTGCGCCACACGCCTCTGAAACGTGCGGGTCTACCAGTTTCACCACTTCGGCATCATTAAAATCCTGACAAAAATCAGATACAATAAAACCCGGCTTTGCGGTCGGTTTTTACTTTGTTTTGGTGCCCAGAACTGGATTCGAACCAGCACACCTTGCGGCACTACCCCCTCAAAGTAGCGTGTCTACCAATTTCACCACCTGGGCATTTAAAACTCACTTTGAGTTTGAAGGAAGGCAAAAGTAATTGTAATTTAAATCATTCCCAATGACCTACTTAATCACAATTTTCTTTTTTGCCACCTTTTGCTTTAAGTACTGAACCACCTTTTCATATTCAGTTGATTCCTTGGGGCTTAATGTAACCTTTTTATGATCTGAAAATTTGATTACTAACTCTTTATAAACCGAATTTTTTCCGGTCTTTACCTGATTTTCGAACCAAAATTGAATTTGATCAAGCGCGTATTTTTTCTCCTGCCTCAATACCGGAAACCTAACCTCCACCCGATTGTTGCCGAGACGAACAATCTGATAGCGAATAAAAATTTTATAAAGTACAAATCCGCCAATCGGCAGTAACAATCCAATAACCACGCAATTATACCATGCTGGTGAGGGCGACCGCCAAAGTGTAAACACATTCATGCCAATGACGACAATCGTCACCAACAAAAACAAAGTGAAAGAGGTAATGGTACTAAAAGGTGGCTTGGAGGTGATCATGAAATGCAAAAATTTCCACTAAAGTAGAAAACTATGCGAGGAACGCAGCCAGAAATATTCTAATCCTAAAAAACGAGTAGGAGTCGAGCCGAGAATGGGACTTGAACCCACGACCTACGGTTTACGAAACCGTTGCTCTACCAGCTGAGCTATCTCGGCAATTTTCATTCGTGAAAGTAAAGTTATTCCTAAAAAATTAACCATAATTATGCATTCGAAAATCTATTGCCTAATTTGAGGAAAGAACCCGGATGATTCATCATTGCGGTTAGCACCTTTGGATCACTATTTCTGAATCTATCATTTGGTTTAACTTAGCGCCTACGAATGCTATCTAAAAAATGTAAATACGCGATACACGCCCTGGTATACCTGGCAGAACGACACGAACAAGGACCTGTTCAAATTCAGGATATTTCAGACGATCAACACATTCCGAAAAAATTTTTGGAGGCGATTCTCCTTGAATTACGGCACGCTAAAATCCTGGAGAGTAAAAAAGGGAAAGGTGGAGGCTATTACCTAATAAAAGACCCTTCGGAAGTAAACCTGATGCAAGTGATGCGCCTGATTGACGGGCCGATCGCACTGCTTCCTTGCGTATCGCTCAATTATTATGAACGTTGCGATGAATGCCGCAACGAAAAAACATGCGGCATCCGCGACAGCCTCGTGCACGTGCGCGATGAAACACTCAAAATACTGGGCAATTCTACCCTTGCCAAAATCGTAAAGCGCGAAAAATCACTCAAAACGAAATAATTATTTTATTTGTCATTAGTCTACTTATCAAGTAGAGAATTAGTAGTTTTACAAAAAATAAATTTAAACTACTATGGCAGTAAGATTAGGCGACATCGCCCCCGATTTTCAGGCTGAAACCAGCGAAGGCGTTATTAAATTTCATGAATGGTTAGGAAATAGCTGGGGAGTTTTATTCTCCCATCCGGCCGATTTTACACCCGTATGCACAACCGAGCTAGGCGCTGTTGCTAAACTCAGAGCCGAATTTGATAAACGTAATGTGAAAGTAGTGGCATTGAGTGTAGATGATGTGGAGTCGCACAAAAAATGGATTGTTGATATCAACGAAACGCAACATACAGTTGTCAATTTTCCCATCATTGCTGATCCAAAATTTGAAGTAGCCAATCTGTATGACATGGTGCATCCACAAGTCAGCGATAAGTTTACCGTTCGCTCAGTGTTTGTCATTGGCGCTGACAAAAAAGTAAAACTTACCATTACCTATCCTGCTTCTACGGGCAGAAATTTTGAAGAGTTGATTCGGGTAATTGATAGTTTGCAATTAACAGCCGGCTATAGCGTGGCAACACCTGCCAATTGGAAAAACGGTGAAGATGTTATTATTACTGCTGCAGTGAAAGACGAAGACATTGCCGCAAAATTTCCGAAAGGATACCAACGAATCAAACCGTACTTGAGGACGACCCCTCAACCTAATTTGTAAAGCAAAGAGGCTGTCTCAAAAGGGCAGCCTCTTCATTTTTTTACTTTGTTTATAGCTTAAAATCGAAGCTATTCTTTCAAAAAATTGACTTTTAAGATAGACTTTATTGTTTAAATATCCATGGAATCGTAAACTGTGACCTTACCCCACAGGTAAGAATATTTCTCGATGAATTTTAAGTGAATCGGATGATCTTGATAGACGTCATGGCCTTTAATATCATCAAACACGGTGAACAGTGAAACTGCATAGCTGTCATCAATTACATCGCGCTTAATAGTAGCCGCAGGCACTCCAATTCGAAACTGGCGAACGGTAGGAATGGGGCGCAGCGTTGAAATTCCTTCAATCAGTTTATTCAAGTCTTCTTTGGAGGAAGGGTTCTTTAACCAAAAATAAACATGATGAACGAGTTGCTTCTCTTGCGCGTGGGCAAAAGCAGGAACGGAGGCGGCAACCGCTAAAGCCGGAGCCGCAAGTAAAAATTTTCTTCTGGAAGTCGTCATTCGGGTTAGTTTGAGGATTTAAGGTAACAAAAAAAGCTGCCTTTGAGCAGCTTTTTTTGAGCAATAAAGTTCGGTTCTACTTTTGTTCTTTAATTACTTCTTTGAGATTATTTCTTAACAGAAATTCTTCGTACGCTTCTTTATAAGTAGGCACATCAGGCGCCAATTTGATCGCTTCTTCATACGCAGTTATTGCATCGATCAGCAATTTATTTTCTTCATAGAAACCTGCCATGATGAATTTATTAAGTGCGGTTTCTTCTTTTATTTCTGCACCCATTTCATCAATCAACAACTTAACAGCCTCCTGCCGATTAGTAGAAAGTTTCTTAATCAATTTAGATTTAGAAATCATTGACTTGTCAGTTTTAGACTTAACCACTACTAACAAAGCATCTTCGTTTCCAAGCTTCGGATTTGATCGATCAATTTGAACTAGATTTTCAGGGGTTTCTAATGTCATTAATTCATCATCGAACATATTTTTTACGGTAACGATGTATGGGGCCTCGTTCTTATTATACTCCCAGCTTACAACTACTGTATTGTTGTAAATATCTCCATA
>JAJTHV010000164.1 GCA_021300095.1 Flammeovirgaceae bacterium
GCGGGCAATCTAGCTTTCTTTAAGCCGTCATTAACCCATGTATTGCAGGTGTAAAACAAACTATACGATCCCTTCGCTTCGTAAAACGAATCATCATCCCAATAGTGCGCTCCGACAATTACCTTCGCTGCGCCTTGGTCATCCGTCTGAAAACTTCGGATAATGTATTCTACGAGTATTCGGTATTGTTCTTCCGAGATACGGATTTTTCTGCACGACTCGGATTCATGCAATGGCGGGTACCACGTGACATGAATGGCCGAAGTACTCAAATGAAACAAAGCATTAAAGGCGGTTGAGAATTTCAGGTCATCCCAGGTTTTGGTATTCAAATAGAATCCTTTATCGCCCCAGCCAAATGCCACATACTGCGCTTTTGAATTGTCGCCTGTGATGTGCTTTCGACTAATGATTTTTTCCCAATCATACAATTGATTTTGAACCGGCAAAACAAAATCAGTGTGGACACCATTTGTTAGCAAATAAATGGTTACACCACCCTCTTGCGGCTGCTTGAAATTTCTATTGACCGGGATGAAAGAGAAAATTACAGCAACGAGGAAATAGAGAATCACTGCCGCTAGCCCTGCGGCCATACTTTTCCATACAATTGAAAATAGCTTTTTCATCTCGTAGCTTTCTTTTTCAATCTCCGCTCCGCCTTTTTCCAATCACGACCCAGCCAAAAAATAAAATATTCATCTTTTTCAATTTTGATTTTCTTCCAATGAAAGGACTCCGAAGTATGCCGAATTGACTCAAAGAATATGTGTTTGGCAACCCACTGACCCTCTACGGCAAAGCGAGGCGTAATACGATCTAAATCAGCCAGCCATTCGTTCCCTGATTTTTTAAAATGATTCTTCAAAACATCTCGCTGAATTACCGTCAGCTCATCTGCTTCTATCGCCTTGCGGTTTCCGATTCCTTTGAATTTTGCATCCAATGCTTCCAGATTGATAGTCAACTGAAATTCTGTTGTGCGGCTGCAATTTGGCACCTCGTTACTGCGCAGATAAAAAATATATTCTTCTCCTATTGTGAACATTCTGCTTGTACATGAAGTGGCCCCTTGTTTAAATTGAAACACACCAGACGCAAACTCACCTTTCCAAATCTCCATTACTTCAATATCAAATTGATTATCGTTAACAGCCAGCACCTTTCCATGAAATATTCTCTCCGAAGCAACTACCTCTTCTTCCCATGTCATCGGTAAACATTTGCAAGCAATTACATCCACCGAAAGCACCAGGGTCAAAAACAAAATTAAGTTCAGCTTCATAAAATTTTCTTTCCGGTTTAATCGAATTCAAGGATTGCAATGATTACAATACATAGCGTTAGCTGTTGAAGGTATTACTGTTTGTTCCACCGAATAGTTACAGTTCGAACAAACCGAAACATAACTTTTCACCAATTGTGTTGGTTCTCCACAAACATCACATTCTAAACCGCGCTTTGCGTCCGTTACTCCAAATCCGGGCGTATCGCACTGGGGATAGGTGCTTTTCATTCGATTGACCAACTTGATGGTCGCTTGCTCGATTACTTTCAAACGCGAGGGGTTGTACATCGCACGCATATCTGTTTCTACATACACCGTTTGATACTTTAGCAGGAGATCATGAAAAGTTTTCAGCAAGTGCGCTTGATCTGTTATTCCCTTTTCTATGTCGATCCGTTCGCTTGCGGACTTTCGCAGAATTAATCCATGCGAAGGAAATTGAATTTCATCCGCAAAGGCGCGCAGTTCTTCCTCGGTGCGTACTTCACGTCCATTGTAATTAGTATCTGTACTCAATTCGCGCTCGACAATTTTCAAATGATGGCGGGTATCCAGCAACATTACTAACTCATCATCGGCATTTACAAAAAACAGCGATGGGTGTGGGCCAAATGATCCCTCGCTGGCGATGGCCAGATCGCAATTGTTTTTGCGCATCGCCCGCAGACATTTTTCTTGGAGAGTGGAGATAGGATCCAGCGTGCGTTCAACTTCCCCCGTAAAAGTGCCGAGCTCATCGGTATCAAAGTTTTCATCAACAAAACAAATCACACCCAATTCCCTTTCTAAAATGGGAGCCATCACTCTCTCTTTTTTATGCTTGGTAGCAATCAGCAACTTTCGGTTTTTGAACATCTCCATTTCATGGGCAATTTAGCAACTAGAAGTGGGGTTATAAATATTTCCATCTCAAAAACGATACTTCAAAAAATGGTGCTTTCATGAAAAAAGTTGAACTTGCAGGCTTAATTCCCCTTTGTGAAAACATTCCTTATCATCATGGCCCTCTTAGGGCTTTTTATCATCATTTCTGTATTTCTTTTCTTCTATCGAATGGGCAAGCCTGTCAACCCGACTATCTCTGATTCGTATTTCCATCATGCCTGGAAAAACAAAATCATTTATTCGCCCATGGGTAACTGGTTTGAATTGGGTTACACGCTCACCGATGCAGATGCCAGCACTTTTACCGTGCTCAATCGCGACTTTGGAAAAGATAACAAAGCTGTCTATTGGAAAGGTATCGCTCAATTGGTGGACCATACTACCTTTATGATTGACAAATATGGGATTGCAAAAGATGCAACTCATGTCTATTACTCGCGCAGCTTTGGAGGCGAACTCACCGTGGTAGTTGGAGCTGATCCTAAAACGTATCAACCATATTCGCTACCGAAGGAGACAAGCGGGCACATCTGGCATCGGGACCAGCAATCGGTTTTTTTATTTAGTAAAAAAATAGAGGCCGATGGAAAAACATTTGTGCGCATCAACGAAACACTTGCGTATGATTCGCTTTCGTTGTATGCTATCGTTACGAATTATCAATCGGGCGCGGGTACTGTTGAAGACAACACCCAAGTCATTCGTGTTAACCAAAAACCCACCGGCATTCCAGTGGCCATCAACCAAAACTATGCCCGAATGGGCAACATGGTGTTGCTATCCAATTGGAAAACTGATTTTGTGATGCTCCCCTTTACATCCATCGACTCCGTTCTGGTAATCAATGAACGTAATCTTGTTATCAATCAACAATTCATTAGCGATGGTAAATTGATACCCAAGGTAGATGTATCGAGTGTGCAAATCATTGACCGCGACTTCTTAAAAGATAAGAATGCCGTTTACTATGACACCGAGCTAATCGCGGAAGCGGATCCAACTACGTTCGAAGTAATCAGTGAATTTTATTCCAAAGACAAACAGCACGTATTTTATAAAACGATTTTACTGCCCAACGCGAATCCGAAATCATTTACCATCGACTATGGAACTAACCTAGCAACGGATGGAAAATTATCTTTTAAGGAAGGAATAGTTATTGGTCAATAGTGATGAAAAGGGATTAGGACTTGGAGCTTGGGGGTTAGGGCTTAGGGGTTAGGGCTTGGGACTTAAGGATTGGAGTTGTAAATTAGGTCGATGAAACAAATAACGCTACACTCGCGGGTATTCGTGCTGGCTATTGCTATGCTGGCCTCTGCCTGTCAAACCAAAGAGGCTCAACAAAACGCTTCTGAAAATCTACCTTCATTTCAGTTGCTTCCCACCGAAAAATTTATCTTCAATTCATTTGTGGATTGCAACATGGCGGAAGCCTGGATTGGCGATACGCTTCGGATCTTTCCCGGCAAGTATGGCGAAGATCCGGTGTGGGGCGATGCGTCTGAGCTAAAATACGCGAGCGGCTTGCATGCCGATGAGGTATTCTTAACTCTACGCGAAAAGTTTGTGAGTCCTAAAATGCCACCCAACACCAAACCCGGAACTGCCGGACTGCACGGTGCGGTGTGGTTTGAAACTGTTTATCAGGACACCACTGATGTTTCGGGGCGAACGTTGTATGGTATCTATCACAATGAAAACTATCCGGCCACATTACCCTATGACGAAGTCACCGGCATCGGTTATAAGAATATACGGTGGCCCGAAGGATTACGCGGCCCTCAGTCTGCCGCAGCTGTGTGCCGCATCGGTGTGATGAAGTCGGTAGATGGTGGTAAGAGTTGGGATAACCGGGGTATCTTCATTGAAGATCTACAACCGCGCATGATTCTACTTCCACATAATAAGTCCAAAACATTTGCAGGAGGTGTTGGCGATCCCTCGGCAGTGGCGCAGGGTGAATTTCTTTATTTGTTCTATGGAGAATACAGTTACCCAGTCAACTATGATTCTAGCGCCTATCACGAAGACACCGAATGGAGTGGTCAATGTATTAGCATGGCGCGCATCCGCCTGAGCGATTTAAATTATCCGGAAGGGAAAGCCTATCGATGGAATGGCAAAGATTTTTCTGCCGCCCACAACGAAGCCGGGGCACCTATTCCTTCGCTCCAAATTCCACGCAACGAAGGGGGAGGTGCCGCTTCCATCAAAGGTCAATATCACTGGGGGCCTTCCGTCAGCTGGAATTATTATCTGAACTGCTGGGTGATGCTGATGGGCAAAGTAGAAGACTATAGCTGGCGTGGCAGTAGCATTTATATTTCCTTTAATAAAAATCGCGACCTGGGCAGTGGCACCAACGCTATCCAATGGAGCAAACCTCAATTGCTCTTAACAAAACCGGGTAGGGTGTTATGGTATCCTTCGCTGCAGCCGATGAATACGCCCGAAGATGTAGCCAACAAAAACACGTGTCTGAAGCTGGGAAAAAAAGCGAGATTATTTGTGAAAGACAGCGAAGCTAATGAGTATAGCTCTGAATATGTGATTGAATTTGAGAGGTAGGGATTAGGACTTGGGGATTAGGACTTGGGACTTAGAACTTAGGGATTAGGTTGAGTTTTCCGTAACACGCTGGTTTATAGAATTAGGATGTGTTTCATCCGTAGCCCCAGTTGTTGCTTCCTGTCTATCGCCTATTTGAATTCGAATCGTCTCGAAACTTCTCGCTATCTTCAACTATTCATTAATCCACGATCGCCTGGTAAGTAAGTACCTTAAACTTATCGTTGACCTGATAGGTATTAGATCCATACATATTAGTGTAGATTAATCCGATTAGTTTTTCTTTCGGGTCGGCCCAGTACGCTGTATTGAATGCCCCACCCCATGAAAACGAACCCAGTGAATAAATGGATTGGTAATCGTTGGCGGCTGTCTCTAACCCAAAGCCCAAACCAAACTGTACCGTAATGGGTGGTTGGGTCTGATTGGTGAGCATCAACTCAATGGTCTTGCGACTCAGCAACCGCACCCCATTGTATTCTCCTTTGTTTATAAACAGTTGCAAAAACTTTGCATAGTCTTCAATGGTGGAACTGAGTCCGGCACCACCCGAAAAATACGTTCCCACTGTGTTGGGATAGTTTGGGTTAAGCCCCTTCCCTGCCGGTATCTCCACGCGCTTCAACACGCCAGCTTTGGATTGATGCAACGCCACCAACCGATTGTATTTTTCGGCAGGCAAATAAAAGTAGGTATCGTTCATACCGAGAGGTTGAAAGATGCGCGTCTTAAAAAACTGATCGAGTGATTGCCCGGAAACTACTTCTACCAGATAACCGAGAACATCGGTATTGAGTCCATAGGTATATTGTTCACCTGGATGATGTTTCAGCGGAAGCGAACCCAGTAATTTGATTTTATCTGCGAGCAATTGATTGGCGGAGTGCATCCCAATGCCACTCGGTATTTTCGATTTGGCATAGATGGCTTTAAAATCCTGACTGCCAATCTCTGCATAATCCAAACCGGAAGTATGTGTTAACAATTGTCGGATGGTGATTTCGCTTTTAGCTGGGATGGTTGAATAGGTAGTGTCGGCCCAGTTGAGTGAACTCAACACTTTCGGATTTTTAAATTCAGGTATGTATTTAGAGATGGGATCATCTAACAATAATTTTCCTTCCTCGAAGAGCATCATCACCGCCAGACTGGTAATCGCTTTCGTTTGCGAAGCAATGCGGAAGATATCGTCTTTCTTCAGGGTAGTCTTTGCTTCGGCATCGCTATAACCATACGCTTTATGATAAACTACTTTGCCATTGCGCACAATCAATACCACCGCACCGGGGATATAGTTTTTGGAAACATAGTCGTTGCAGAGTTGGTCGATGCGTGTAAGACGCTCCGGAGAAAAACCATTTTCCTTGGGATTACCAGGTACCAGTGATTGCGCTATGCTAACAGAAACACACAGCCACAACGAAAGGGTCAATATCTTTTGCATAAATGATTTTTAGTACAAGAAAGATAAGAAGAATCCTCTAAACTAGATACACAGAATATCTTTCATCACCCCACTGTCTTTGTCAACAAATGCCTACCGGTATCGGAATAGCCTTTTTTGAAATACAATTTCTTTCCGGCTTCGTTGTGTTTTTCTACTTCCAAATGGATAGAGTGAACGCCCAATTTTGGAGATTCCTTTTCCAGGAAGTCCATGGTGTGTTGCCCGATGCCCTGATTTCGAAACTCTTTCTTGATAAAAAATTCATCTATAAAAGCATCGCGGCCACCATATTCAAAACTAAAACAATAGGCCAAGCAAACATATCCTACGATTTGGCTTTTCTTTTGGATAATCCAGAGTCGGCCGAGCTCTGGGTTATTGATAAATATCTGTAGATTTTTATGGTTCTTTTCTTTGTTGAATGGATAATGATCAATGGCATAAAATTCTTTCATCATTTCTAAAATAGAGGGAATTGTTTCCTGCGTTACTAATTCAAAAGAAAGCATTGGTCTGGTTAGATTAAGGCTATTCAAAATCATAAAAGATTGATAACCGAGGATTTGCTCTTTTCAGTTCTTTGATATCAGTTGAATCGTATTTATTTCCAAACAATCCCAAGTATTTGAGATTTTTCAGCTTTTTGAGTTTTTCTAATTCATTCGAAATAGTCAATTTGTTTGCTAATAAGTCTAAACTATCCAGCATTTCTAGTTCACCAAAATTTTCGGGTAGCGTTCTCAGATTCAATCCAATTAAATCAAGTTTATGCAGGTTCTTCAGCTCCGTTATCTCATCGGGAAGATACTGGAAAGGTGGAAAATCTGCGATTTGTTGCATTCCACTTAATGGCGGATAAATAGTCCAACCTCCTGTGCTATCATACATGACAGATAAAGATTTTGCTCTTCGTAGTTTACCTATTTCTCTTGGTACACCATCCAAATGATATTTATTCAAGTAAATGATGACTGTTTCCTGTTCATCGATATCATCAAATAATCTTTGATCAGGTGGTGAGCAATTGATTACAATAAGAGGAATTGCTGCCAGAATATATTGAAAGTTCTTTATCAAGTGCATCGTTTATCATTTCTATCGAATCTGTTACTCACAACTTCCTGATCCAGATGTTTCTGAATTGGGTTTTGTTGTCGTGGTCTTGTAAGGAGATCACGTCTTCGCCATGGGCAGACGGGTAGTTGTGCAATCCTACATAATACGTGAGGCCGTTGATGACTGAATTGTTTTGTACCACCACGCCATTGTGCAGCACCGTCATGCGGGCGGGCGCATCCAAGCTGCCATCTGCTTTGAAGCGTGGTGCGGTGTAAATCACATCAAATGTGTTCCACTCCAGTGGACTGCGCATGGCATTGACTAAAGGCGCATGGTCTTTGTAAATACTGCCGGCTTGTCCGTTGCGATACGTACGGTTGTTGTACGAATCCAACACTTGCAGTTCATATCTGTTTTGAAAAAAGACTCCGCTGTTTCCTCTTCCCTGTCCGGCACTAAACACCGAGTCGGGGGCACTGAATTCGATATGCAACTGGCAGTCACCAAACTTCATTTTTGTTTGTATGCCTCCGGAGCCTGGCACTACTTCCATGAATTCATTATTTACAATTTTCCACGGAGCCGGTTTGGTGGCGTCTTTTTGGCTCACCCATTGGTCCAAGCTCTTGCCGTCAAATAATATGATTGCATCCGAAGGTGCGTCTCCCAACTTTTTTCCGGGGGTAATTACCTTTACTTCGGGTTCCCAGATTTCTGTCATCTCCGGCTTCATGGGCATGGGCGATACTGCAGGCGGTTTGCCGGGGTAATCATTTTGTGACCAAGAAGTGATGGTTGTGCATGCGACTAGGATGGTGGCAAGCAAAAGAGTCTTTGTTTTCATAGGTGGTGCATGGTTTGCAAGTGTAATTTAAACCCAAATTATACATTAGTAATTAAAGAGTTAGTCAATTTATTGACGAATCCTTCGGATTGTCAGGTCTGATGACTCCTACAGTAGGACAGACTCGTAGGAGGTTTAAATTTTAATCCTCAGAAAGGGGAAGAGATGGGCCCTAGTCGTAAGTTGATAGTTATTGGTCAATAGTCAATGGGCATGCGGAATTAGGCATTGGGCATTGTGGTTTGTGTAGCGATAGTGAGGGTGAATACGTAAATTCTGACTACCCCGCCCTTCGGGCACCCCTCCTTGGCAAGGAGCGGAATACAGGAGGGGAGCACAAGTTTAGTACTTCCAGCTTTTTAAATCTGCACCCTTCGGTGCGCTCTCTTCAATTCGCTTCAAAATCTTTGGTAAGTATTGGGTGTTGTATCGAAGTCGGGATATATAATTGGGATTGTTGTGGTCGCCATTCCAGCAATGTTCTGCCCGATCGCCATAGTCCACTTCTCCTTTGTAAAATGGCGACTCCGTTTTCTTCAAAAAATCTTCCATCAAATACACGGCATTGTTCAGATAGTAGTTATCCATATCACCACAGTAAATATGGATTTTGCCCTCCAACTTGGGGCCCAGC